>JBKJSZ010000398.1:0-19932 GCA_046593675.1 Ferruginibacter sp. | reverse complement strand
CCATGTCCCATTCCGGGAACAGTTAAAAAATCGAATGTTTTCCGGGCTTTAATCATTTTTATTTAAAAATAATTCAATTTTCCAACGATACTTGTAAAGCATGGCTATATCCAAAGCGGGGAGATCAATGTGATTGGTAATAAATACCAACTTCTTGCTGGTTTAGTGAAATTTTAATTAAAACTTTCCTTATTAAAACTTAACCATAAATAATTTAGTTGTATCAATAATTTATTCTTAAATCATCTATTTTTTGAGGTAGCCAAACCTGCATTGAATTTTTACCACGGTTCGCCCAGGTATAATAAGGTATTGCAGTAACAGTTCTTATCTCTGTAGTTGCGGATAACCTATCAGAGGAAATATTTACAACAGGTACACTTGTTTGTATCGCAACAACATTTTCTGACAAAATCTTTTTTTGAATAGAAACAAAAGACGCATTTTCTGGTATGATTATATTCCATGCTTCGTCGTAATTATCAGCACCTTCTACACAATAAATTATAGGCCCTCTTTGCAAAGCAATTCGTCCATTATCAAACTTTAAATCATCCTTAGCAACTACTTTGCGTATTTCCATTGGAAATTGTATTGTAACTTTATCCCCCTTTTCCCATTTTTTGCTTATAACAGCATAACCTTTTTCCATATTATACTCTACTGGTTTCCCGTTGAACAAAATAACAACCGCGCTATTAGATGGATTTTGGAAATGATATAAGTCACCCGGAACAGCTTTTGACTGTGCCCAACCAGGGATTCTTATATGCAAATCATAGTTTATACTTTTTGAAGGTAACAACATTAACTCAACATCCCCTTTCCATGGATAACCAGTTTTCATTTCAATGTTTAAGACATCCTTGCCGACAGGTATTGAAGTATTACTACCTACAAAAAGATTAACCCATAAACCTTTTTCAGATTTTGCATATATATAATTACCCAAAGAAGCTACTAATCTTGTTATATTAGCCGGGCAACAAGCAGTACCAAACCATTCTCGTCTTGCATGTTGTCCGGTGGAGGCAAGTGGATTGCCATAAAAGAATCTATCCCCTGATAGAGAAAGTCCGCTTAAGGCACCATTATAAAGACTTTTTTCAAGTACATCATAATATACACTTTCGCCTGTAAGAGCATTCATTCTTTGATTCCAAAAAACCATCCCCACGGAAGCACAGGTTTCACAATATGCTTTTTCATTGGGCAAATCATAATCTTTGCTAAATCCCTCATTGTTGCCAGATGAGCCAATGCCACCAGTTATATACATATTTCTAAACACTACATCTTCCCAAACGGTTCTCATTGCATTCACATATTCAGTATCGCCTGTTATAGCCGCCACATCTGCAACTCCAGTATACATATACATAGCCCGAACTGCATGACCGGTAATTTGAGTTTGCTCTTTAATTGGTAATAGATCCTGAGCGTAAGCTGTATCCTTCCAATCCGTCCAGGTATACCCCTTCGCCAATTTATGGCCTCGCTGATCAAGAAGCCAGTTAGCCAATTTCAGATACTTTTCATCTTTGTTGTTGTTAAAAAGTTTCACTAAAGCCAGCTCAAGCTCTTGGTGTCCGGTAACCCAATTTCTCTTTCCTGGTCCGAACAATCCATTAAAATGATTAGCCCATCTTATTACCACATCCAAAAACTTTCTTTTACCAGTCGCATCAAAATAAGCTACAGCAGCTTCTATCATGTGCCCGGCATTATAATCTTCATGCATACTCATATCCGAGTATCTTTCTAATTCAGTATGGAGGGTATAATAAGTATTGAGATATCCATCTGGTTGCTGTGCCGCTGCTATTTTTTCAATCCATTCATCAGCTTTTTTCTCTAATGCCATATCAGGATGATTCTTGAGAGAATAAGCAATTGCTTCGAGAGCTTTAAACACATCCGAGTCATCATAAAATATTCCTTCATGTTTTTCACCCTTTCCCCTCGCAACTTTTTCAAAATTTTTAATGCGTGGCGTTACCGTTTCTGTTTGATAAACGCAGGCTTCAAGAGTAGTAGTAGCTACCTTTTCAATTTTCGGTTTCCAGAATTGATCTGTAATATTTACCTGTGAAAAATTAACTGCCTCAAAATTGAGTAGTGGGGATTGCGCATTTACCGTTACAATAATAAAAACGGATATGCAGAATACAATATTTCTCTTGTACTTAAAACTCATGTTATTATATTTAAATTTTGTTACTTATTAATAGTCCAAACTGAAAAAATTGGCCCACCCCGGCTACCTTTATGTGGCAAAATTTTAATAGTTACCTTTTCCGTATTCTGTGTGAATTGAACAGGTATCTTATAATAAACATCCAAAAATTCCCCGTCTCTTTTCCCAGAAATATTCTCAGTCGCAATTTTCTGGTCATCAACCAAAATGTCAAATGTTTTTGATCCAGTAAATCCTCCCCAATACTCTAAAACAAGAGAAACAGGTTTATTATTCACTCTCATGTCAAAAGAGAAGTATCCGTTTCTGGCAGCCACCCTTGATTTTCTTTCTTTAAATTTCTCAACATAATCGCCCTGCCCTTTAAAATTATGTTTAACAGATGATACAGAATCACCTGGCAAGTAGGAATCGATAGCCTCTTCTTGTAATTCTCTTTTTCTTAGTTTCAAAGCTTTTTCATTTTCCTTTTGTTTCACAATTTTATCCGGGGTAGATAAATCGAAATATACCGAATACCGGTTTTTATACATAGAATAAAAAGGAACAAGAGTAAAATCAAATGGATTTCCTACGCTCTTAGTTCTAAAACTATTAATATTAACAGTATCTTTTTGCAGCCAATTTGATGGGTTTCTGTCCTGAGTCATTATTAAAGGTACTTCATTCATTTTTTCTGTAAAATTAATATCTCCAAAATCACCTGCCATAACTAAAGGTCCGTACATTATAGCTACCCTATCACTATCATCTGGTGTACTTGCTAAACGAAGACTGAACGTCATTTTCATTAGTACAATATCGCCAGTCTTCCAGGTTCGCTTTATACTAACAAAACTTCCGGGATCGCTATTGGTTATATTTTCTTCTCCATTTACCATTATCACTAATTGATTCTTTGGCAGCCAATAAGGGTGTCTGAGATTAATTGAAAACTCGATTGGATTATCAACTGATATTTTTATTGTTGTGCTTTGCTCATTTGGGAACAAAGTTTCCTGCGTCAGCTTAAGTCCTTTTTCCTTCCATATTAATTCTGAAGCTATAAACTGTGATACATATAGTTCATTCGCATTATGAAAATAAATATTCTCAGCATACTTGCTTTGGCTTTCCATTCCGCTTCCGATACAACAAGTAAAAGCTTCGGGATCTTCGTAAACTTTATGACCGCCCATTTCCAGAGAAAGGTTATAAACAAGTCTGCCATCAAGGGGATGCTGAGATGATAGAATCTGGTTAAACAAAGCCCTTTCATAATAATCAGCCACTTTGGCATCTGCATTCCATTTAAATAGATGCTTAGACAATTTTAGCATGTTATAAACATTACATGTTTCAGTCGTTTCGTTACTAAGTCTGTTCCTAAGCTTATCCGGTTGCCCAAAATATTCATGATTTCCATTACCCCCCGTTACATAACTATGATGATCAATCACAGATTGCCAGAAAAACGACGCTGCTCTTTTATAATTTTCATCTCCTGTTAACTCATATTCTCTGGCCAGTCCAATAAGTTTTGGAATTTGAGTATTTGCATGAAATCCTGATAATGAATCTCGATTATTCAAGATTGGAGTTAAAACAGTCTTATCGTAAAATCGCTGCGCAAGGCTTAAGTATTTTTTATCTTTAGTGTCAGCATATAAATCAGCTAATGTTTCATTCATCCCACCATATTCCGTTTGTAATAAATTCTGCATTTTATCATCATCTAAATCCTTGAATATATTCCCAAGCCAATCTGCAAACCTGGATTCTATTTGCAAGGATTTTTGGTTATTGCACAACCGGTATGCGTCCCTTAATCCGGCCATTATTTTATGCTGTGTATAAATAGGTGACCAAAGACCATTTAAATCAAAACTTTGGGAACGTATTTCACCTTTGGCAAGTTCTTCTTCAAATATTTTTTTCATTTTTTCAACAGCCCCTATATATCCGTTTTTATTAGCTGTCTGACAGGTATCCAATTCATTAACAATATAATTTACCCTATCTAAAAATTCTTGTTTTCCGGAATAAGCATACATTAATGAAAGGGCTGATAAATAATGCCCTAAAGTATGACCTGCCAAACTATTACCACCAACGCCTCCCGCAGGAGAAGTTACGTTTTCCCAACCATTGTATGTAGGGGCTTTAGGAACCAGTCCTGCTTCAATTCTAAATTTTGCTAATAAACGATCGGGATTATAATTAAGAAGATATTTCTGATTTAATTCTACAGCATTTTTGAATGGCCCATCTAATAAGGCAACTGACGAAAGCGGGAAAGGAATCACTTTAAAATTCACAACATCCATAGAATGTTCATGCATTCCCTTTGATAGTTCATTATTTTTAGTATTACAAGAGACACATATAATGATAATAGAAATAAAACTTGTAAGTACGAAATTCACTTTAAAATATTTCATCAGTTTTTATTTTAATTTCACTTATAAAAATAGCCCATTGAACCAATCCAATCATTTAAATCATCCACCGCAAAATAAAATATTTGTTTTCCCTGCCAATAGCAAAAGCTAATACAAACAAATCCAAGAAGAAAACCAAGATATTTCATATTGATAAACAACACAACTTAATTGCTTAATTTTTTAAGGCGTTTTGGTAAATTGAAAAGTAGTTAAGACTATAAAATTTTGAATTTTAGTGCCATTAGGTGGCTTTTGTTTTGATTCTGACTATTTTCACTGTGCTTTTGTTTTGCATTTGCCACATTTCCAAATATCCAACTGCCTGCCATGTAACTTTCCTGCCCATGCTGATAAGGAAGTGGCCATTTTGTTTGCATAGAAAGCAAAACCCTCCTTCTATTTATAATATAAAGTATCCCTCCACTATTCATTTTAAATTCAAATATTTTCATTCCAGCTTCTATTTCGTTGGATTTCAACCTTACATTTTTATACCATGTCCTTATATCTACCACGATTTTGTTATCGATTAGTGAAACACTAAAGCTATGCGGTGCGCCTTGTTGAAATGAAAAAAGTTTACTGTCCTCTCCTTTAACTATTTTGATTTTACTTTCTATTAAAAAAGATTTACTTCTCAAATCTGTTCTGTAATCTTGTTTACTATTGGCTGTCCAATTAAAATAATTTAGAGGCTTTTGAGGTATTTTAGTATTATTCCAATCATCTTTTATAGCTGGATGAAAAGCAAATAAGAGACTTCTTAAACTATCGACAATTTTTTTATACTCAGGCCTGTGAACAACATTTTTAAGTTCACCTGGATCATTAGTTAAATCAAATAAGGATTCTTCGCGGCTCGAAAAATGAATCCCGAAATTATACTTATTGCATATCCAGGAATAGCTATCTCTTATTTCTATAATTGTATGATCTGAACCCTCAGACTTACCAGTAATGACATCAATCATACTTTCACCTTCGTTACTTGATGGTTTTGACAGACCTGCAATATCGAGCAGTGTTGGCATTAAATCAATGTGTGAAGTAAATCCAGTCCTTACACCTTTCTTTATTTTTCCTGGCCACCAAACTATGAATGGAATATTTGCTGACCTTCTTAAGGCAGTCCCTTTATGTATCATATCATGATCACCAAGATGAGCTCCATGATCAGATGAAAAAATAATAATTGTATTATCTAATTGACCATTTTTTTCTAAAGCTGAAATAATCTTTCCAATTTGTTCATCAATAAAAGTGAGCCCGCCATAATGGCCAGCTAGGATACGTTTTAATAAATATTTTCGCTTGTCAGGGTTTCCATCAATTTGGTCCACAACCTTTCTTGTATAGTTATATCTCGCCTCAGTAATTTTATAGGAATTCTCTTCAAAAAAATTACCGGCAGATTCGAAAATCGGCAAATCTTTTTCCATATAATAATCCGCAAATCGTTTCGGAGGATCCCATGGATTATGAGGGCCATTAAAAGACACCCAAGTAAACCATGGTTTATCTGTTCCCTTATTACTATTGATAAATTTTACTGTCTCATTACCGACAAAATAATCAATATGAAGTGAATCTTTAAATGGCCAGTCATAAACACCAAATATTTCACCTGTTGCTTGTCTTTTTAAATAATCCCACCTAGTAAGTCCAGCCGTTGCAAGATATTTTGCATAATCATCTTTACGCAGAGTATCGCTACTGCCGTTTCCCTTTCTTTCGGCAATAATTCTTTTGGCAAATCCAGCCATCCTATCCCATGGGGAAAAATGCATTTTTCCGATTCCAGTAGTTTGATATCCAGCTGAAGAAAGTAATTCCATTAAGGTGGGGATCCCGTTAGGCAACCATTCTCCTTCATTGTCCCATTGGCCATGTGTATGTGGATATACCCCGGATATGATAGAATATCTGGAAGGAATACATATTGGTGCTACACTAAAGTGATTTTGAAATGTTGCACCTTCTCTTATTAATTTGGCAAGATTTGGCATTTGCAAAACTGGCGTAATGGAAGGTATATCATCCCCAGACTGATAATCCGTTGTAATAAATAAAATATTTGGTCCTTTGGTTTTTCCAATATTCATATCCCTTGATAGGGGCTGACTAACAGCTATATTGTTAAATAAATTAAGAATAATAAAAACCAGTACTAATCGATACATTTTATAAATCAAATTTTGCAAAATATAAACAAAAGATATTATTACTACCAACCTGGATTCTGACCCAAGCTAGGATTAAGAACTTTCTCAGTCTGAGGAATCGGCCATAAATAATGTCTGTTTTTATCAAATACCTTTGTAAAAGCTGTAACTTGAACTGTTGTCGGAGTACCATTGTTATTATACGTCAAACCATAAACATTTCCGGGCATCACAAATTCTGCAATTTTCCATCTTAGTATATCAAAATATCGTAACCCCTCAAATGCAAGTTCAACTACCCTTTCATTTCTAACAATATCCCGCATTTGCGATTGGGTGCCAATGGTTGTAATAATGGGCATATTTACATCTGGTCTTTGTCGAACCTTATTTATCGCATCCAATACACTTTGATCAATACTGTTAGATTCAATTTTTGCTTCAGCATAAGTTAGCAAAATCTCAGCATAGCGTATATGAATAATGTTTATGCCGCAATTTGCAGGCTGAGCCAAATCTTCTTTGTTTACATACTTTTTAGAATTTAATCCGGATTGTGTAGCATTAAAGGTTGAGCCTACTGCATCTGCAGTTCCACTTCCCGGAGTAGAATTATAAACAGCATTATTTGGCAATATTTCTCCCGGAACAAAAATTGAATATTTTAAACGGGGATCTCTGTTAGCATAAGCATTTAATGGATCATAACCACTTGTAGGGTCAGCAATTGCTTTACCGTTGATCATCTGATAGGCATCTGTTAGTCTTTTTGTAGGAATATAACCGCTATTACTATTCTGTTGGCTAAATGGTGCCATCCGTTGAAAGGCATTATTACTATAAATATCTTTAATATGTTGAACATCAAAAATAACTTCCTGATTATTTTCTGCGGCATAAGAAAACAAATTTTTGTAGGATGGGTATAAGGAATACACATTTAAATCCATTACCTGTTTTGCAGTAGTAGCGGCTTCTGCATAACTTCCTGAAAAAAGCAAAACCCTAGCTTTCAATCCTAATGCAGCTCCTTTTGTAACCCTTCCCTTGTCTGTCTGGGAATTCGGCAAGTCAGGTACAGCTGCAGTCAATTCAGACTTTATAAAATCCCAAACTTGTGCTACAGGTGTTCGCGTTAAATTTCTACTTTCTTCTAACGTTATTGTGGTTTTAATTAATGGAACATCCCCATATAAAGAGGCTAACCTATGATAATAAAATGAACGCAAAAACCTTACTTCAGCCCTTAATCTTTTTATCAAATTAGCATCCTTTGTTGCTACCCGATCTACATTGTCCAGAAAATCGTTAGCAGCCCTAATTCCATTGTAATTTACTTTCCACACAGAAAGTATAGGCGCATCACTTGCGCTGTGAGTTCCTAATTCGATATAAGCCTCGATATTCTGAGTAACATTGACATGACCTATATCAGAAATTCCATCCCACATAAAAAAAGTATTTGCACTTTCAATATAGGTATAAACTGCATTCGCAGCCAGGATAGCATCGTTATCAGTTTTCCAATATATCTCAGTTGAGATACGGTCATTTGGAATTGTATTTAATAAATCTTTCCTGCATCCGGCAAGAAAAACAAATGCAATAAATATTATTGTTAATTTTGTCAAGAGTTTCATATAAATAATTTTTTTTAATTCTTAGAATTGAATATTAACTCCAAAAGATATCAAAGAAACCTGAGGGTAGTAATCTGCGTATCCCGTTACTAACTCAGGATCTACATTCCATTCATTTAACTTTGAAAAAGTAATCAAATTAGTACCAGAAACATAAACATTCATACTATTGACCCGGAGTTTATTAATAATTTTATCCGGAATTTGGTACATTATCTGGATGTTTTTAAACCTCAAATAAGACGCATCCAGAACCCATCTATCGATATTTTGCTGATTCCGTAAATCAAACTTTGTTGGTCTTGGAAATCTTGCATTTGGATTTTCAGGTGTCCAATAATTATTTGTATAAATCTTATGAACAACAGCTTCAAAATTTCCCATTTCCACAAAAGCTCCTATAGGCCTTGTGTGTACATCTGCTGCACCTTGCAGTATTAGGTTCAAAGAAAACCCTTTATATCCGACACTTATCGTAGACCCGAATGTATATTTAGGAAAAGTATTGCCTAAATAAGCCTCATCATCAGGTGTTATTTTTCCATCCTTATTCAAATCAATATACTTTATATCTCCTGGTTTTGTGTTGGGAGCATAAGTCGGATAGTTGTTTATTTCTTCCTGTGTTTGAAAAATTCCACCTGTCTTATATCCCCAAAACGCTCTGATAGGATAGCCTATACCCGTTATAAATTGTGGGTTTTTTCCAGTTCCGTCAATATATGGACCAGTACCTGCTAAATCGACAACATTATTACTATTAACGGCAAAATAGGTATTGGTTTCAAGGCTAATAGATCCAATTTTATTTCTTGAACCGACTGTGATTTCAATGCCTTTATTATCTACTCTTCCTGAATTTTGCGGAGAGGGGGCTAATCCAAGCGTAGCCGGAACAGGCAATAATAGTAAGATACCTTCTGTTTTCTTGTTATAATAATCAAAAGACAAAGAAAATTTGTTCTTGAGAAACTTCGCATCAAATCCAATATTCACCTGAGTTGTTGTTTCCCAAGTTATATCTCTATTTGCCAATTGTTGCTGACTATAGCCCTGAGCGGGGTTATTATTAAACGTATAATTGACAACATTGAGGGTAGGGAAATAACTATATAAAGCTACTGCCTGGTTTCCAGTTTTACCCCAAGAACCTCTCACTTTGAACTCATTAACTACTTTTTGCACAGGCTCCCAGAATTTTTCCTGAGATAATCTCCAACCAGCAGAAAGTGAAGGGAAATAACTATACCGTTTACCCTCTAAAAATCTTGACGATCCATCATACCTGCTGTTTACCTCTAATAAATATTTACCCATAAATGAATAATTTATCCGGCCGAAATATGAGCGAAGGCCCCATTTATATTCCGCACCTCCATTATTTCTTGAATTATCGTTAGTACCCTGACCAATTGACTGCACGTCGTTATTATAAAAACCTTGGCGATATGCATTGAGGGTATTACCATTGTTCTCAATTTGAGAATATCCTAATAATGCCTTAATATCATGATTGTTGATTTTTAGAGAATAGTTTAATAAATTATTTAAGGTATACTCTCTAATGTCACTTCTGAATTCATCAAGTTTGTTCAAAGGATTCGTTTTCCGAATTATTGAAGGATTGTAATAATCTCTTATTTCAAAACTATTCCTGAAGTCCTTTCTACTATCGTTCATCATTCGGGCAGCGAACTGAGAAGTAAAAATTAAATTTTTAATAATTGTAAAATCACCTTTTATTGTTCCCGAAAAAATATCATCAATTCTTTTTGATGTTCCCAATAATTCAAAGTCTAATAAAGCATTATTATTTTGTGGGCTTAATCCATAAGTCCCGTCAGGATACTTTGGCACAGTAAATAATGTACCGTGCATCATATGCTCAAACGCAGCTGATTCCGCTACAGGAGAAATATAGTCCTTATGTTGAAAATAAATGTCAGCTCCTAATGAGATTCTAGAAGATGCTTTAAAATCAGTATTTATTCTGATTTCAGATATTTTTGAATTAGAATTTGGAATAATTCCATCTTGATCCTGGCGCCTTACACTCAACCTTCCTTTAAAGTTTTCACTCCCTCCGCTTATTGAAACTGCATGACTTTGTTGTGGAGCATCACTTAAAACAGTATTAAACCAATTACTTAATACTGGATATTTTAAAGGATCGGTTTTCACACCCGTCAAATATTCCTGAACCTGCTGATCGTTAAATCTGGGAGCAGAACCTACATTCTGAAAAGCAAGTTTTTGCAATTTAAAAAACTCTTCAAGCTCCATAGCCTTGGGTCTATTTAAAGTTTTTTGAATGCCATATGAACCATTATAATTAACCACTATATTTCCAGCTTTAGCTCTTTTAGTTGTTATCAGTAAAACTCCATTCGCAGCTCTGGAACCATAAATTGCAGTAGATGAGGCATCCTTAAGTAAAGAGACCGATTCTATATCATTTGGATTTATATCGGAAAATCTCTGCTCAATTCCATCAACTATAACTAAAGGGTCATTATTTCCTATCGTAGTAACTCCCCTTACTCTAATTGTTGCGCCAGATTTACCAGGCCCGCCACCATTATCCTGAATAGTTAATCCGGGAATTAGTCCTTGCAGCGCTTGCTCAAGGCTATTCACCGGTCTTCTTACCAAATCGTTTCCCTTAATTTCTCCAACTGCACCGGTAAGCCTGACCTTCATCTGTGTGCCATAACCAACTACAACGACTTGATCCAAAGTTGCCGATGCCAAAGTCAAAGTAATATTCAGATAACTTTGACTCTTAATCTGGACTTCCCTTCCTTCAAACCCACTGGAAGAAACCAAAAGGATACCAGAACTTTCTTTTACCTTAATTAGAAACTCTCCATTAGCATTTGTGGTAACTCCAATAGTAGTGTTTTCCTTGCTGATAATACTTACGCCTTGTAAAGGTTCCTTTCCATCATTAGTCACTTTTCCTTTGACGATAAACTCAGTTTGCCCATATGAGACAAAAGAGAAAATAATTTGCATGAATATTAAAAGAATAAATCTTTTAATATTGAAAAGTTCATAATTTTTCAGTTTCATAATTTTTCATTTTAGCAGTTAATAAAGCTCCGTGGTTATAGTTAGTGTCAAACAGCACCCACTCTTTTAGCCCAATGATCCCATGCAGCGATCATTTTAGCAAATTTATTAGGGTATTTTTTTGCAAGATTTTTTATTTCTGTTCTATCTGTTTTAATGTTATATAGCTCCCAATTCTCTTTAAATATTTTTGTTATTTTCCAGTCCCCTTCTCTCATACCACACTTGCCTTCATGTTCCCAGAAAATGGGCTTCTCTCTGCTCCATTTCATATTCCCTTTTATTAAAGGAACTAAACTCTTTCCCTCCATCGGAAAAATGTGATTTTCATTAAATACTCGAGGATACTCTGATGAGGTAAGGGATAATAATGTAGGCATTATATCAATAATATGGATTGGTTGATCTAATATTTTCGTCCGCATGCCTCTATCAATTCCATTTGGCCAATGTATAATTAAAGGAGATGCTATTCCTCCCTCTTGTATATAGTGCTTATAATAACGAAATGGTGTGTTCGACAAATTGGCCCAGGCCTTGCCGTAACTTTGATAAGTATTATCACCACCAGGATAAATATCTACATCATTTCCATAAATTACTTCCTTACCAGTTATAGTTTTTTTAGGACCATACCTCTTCACCCATGCCATATCTTTACCTAAAAACTCAGCACATCCTCCATTATCTGACATGAAAATTATTATTGTATTATCAAACTGTCCGGTTTCTTTAAGTGTCTGAATTACTCTTCCTATACCCTGATCCATTATATCAATCATGGCAGCATATACTTCCATTAACCTTTCCTCTTTATTCTTATTTTCAACATTATCCCATTCTTTAATGCCACTATCTCTTTTACTCAAAATTGTATTTATAGGAAGAAGACCAAGTTTTTTTATTCTCCTTAATTTTTCAGCTCTTAATGTATCCCACCCTTTAGAAAACTTTCCTTTATATTTCATTATTTCTTTTTCTGGAGCATGTAAGGGCCAGTGTGGTGCTGTATAAGCCAGATACCCAAAAAAAGGCTTTGAATCACTTTTTTCGCTATTCCTTTTAATAAAAATGGCCATACTATCAGAAATAGCATCAGTGAAATAATAATTATCTGGAGACTTTATGAATGCATTATTGTAGGTTAAAGTACTAGGCTGAAAATAACTAGATGCTCCGGTAATTATCCCATAAAACTGATCAAACCCTCTTTGAAGAGGCCATGTATGTTTATCGGAAGTGTCAACAGAAGATGACAAATGCCATTTACCAGTCATAAATGAATTATATCCCGAAAGCCGAAGTGCTTCTGGTATAGTAACACAATTATTATTTAAATCTCCTTGATAAGCAGGTTTTCCTGGTCTAGGGGCGCCAACCATTCCGCCTATTCCGGTTTGATGTGCATAAAGCCCTGTAAGAAGAGAAGATCTTGTTGGACAACACCTTGCCCCGTTGTAAAATTGAGAAAATCGTAACCCATTTGCTGCAAGCCGATCCAAGTTCGGAGTAGCAATCTCACCGCCATAACATCCAATATCTGAATACCCCATATCATCTGCTAGGATTAGTAAAATATTGGGACGCTTTTCATTTTTAGATATAAAACGAAAAGCTTCTTTATGAATGGTAACTTTTTGAATATCTACAAGGCTCATACCATTCGAGTTTTTGCTTATAGATTTCTGAGCATAAATATTTTTATATGCTATAAAACAACAAAAAAGAGAAATAACCATGGAAGCGGTTCCAAACAAAATCTTTCTTGAAATCAATAATATTATTTGCTTAAAAAAAATCATCATAAAAATAAATTTAAAGAGCGATTCACTTACTCAAAAAAATAAAAATATCCAAATAACAAATATTTATCGACTTAAATATTAACCTTGTTTAAACATATTTTGACATCTTATATACTCTGCAACATCCTACCAATAATATATATGTCAATTTTACACTTATATTTAACTTATAATAAATTGTTTAAATATTGAGTTCTCAATCATAATTATCTTTAATTTTAGCTTACTTTAATTATTTACTATAGCCCTTTATTCTTACCTGAAAAGTCATATCTCCTAAAACCAAATTAAAAATAGTTTCTTTTATTTCCTCGCTTTTTTTATCAATTGTAATTAGGCCATACTCGTATATCTATATTCAAAATTCTCTATAATAAGAAAACTTATAAATAGTTTTCGATTTTATAAACTTTTTCTGGTTCTAGAATAGTTGTCGGAAAAGTTGATTCATTCGGGGAATTAGGGGAGTGTTAGGTTTTTAAACAAAATGCAGTTCTAAAATCACCTTTTTTACCATTTTTTAATGTATGTTTTGCCTTCATAAAATTCCCTCCGCAAAATTGTAGACCAGGTTCTATAGTATAGAATTCCATTAAAATTAAAAACGAGCGCTAACATCTTGTTTTCAGATATTAATCTCTTGTAAAGCTATTTTATCATTTATGAATTCCAAATGCATACACAGTGGTAGTTGTATATTTCCTTCCTGGTTCAAGCAATGTTGTAGGGAAAGAAGGTTGATTGGGAGAATCCGGATAATGCTGGGTTTCCAGACAAAATGCAGACCTGAAATGATAAGTTTTTTTCAATTTACCTGTAAGTTTTCCATCCAGAAAATTACCACTATAAAACTGGATACCAGGTTCTGAAGTAAGCACTTTCATTTCAATACCGGTAGAAGGCGAGTATACCACTGCCGCTTTTTGCAATGTTTCCAAACCCGCTTTGCTAAGAACAAAATTATGATCAAAACCCAGCCCGTTTTTAAGTTGAACATTTTCAGCATTGATGTCTCTCCCAATAGCTTTTGCTGTTAGAAAATCGAAAGGAGTTCCTTTGACATCTTCCAATACGCCGGTGGGGATGAGAGTTGAATCTACGGGTGTATATTTAGCAGCGTTTATCATGAGTAAGTGATTGGTAATCAATCCATTTCCCTGACCATTCAGGTTAAAGTAGGCATGATTGGTAAGATTCACTACTGTTTTCTTATCGGTATCTGCTTCGTATCGAATTGTAACACTGTTATCCTCCGAAAGTGTATACACTACTCTTACCATGAGGTTACCGGGATATCCTTCCTCTCCATCTTTAGACTTATAAAATAAGGCAAGCTCATGATCATTTTCCTGTTGCGCTTCCCAAACCTGGTTATGAAACCCATCAGTACCACCATGCAAACTGTTAACTCCATTATTAATGGGTAGATGGTACACCGTAGTATCAATTGTAAACCTGCCCTTTGCAATCCGGTTACCATATCTTCCGATCAATGCGCCGAAAAAAGCTTCTGGTTTAGAGAGGTAATGCTGCAGGCTATCGTAACCTAAAACAACATCTGTAAATACGCCCTTGTTATCAATCACCTGCAAAGCCACAATACGACCACCATAATTGGTAATGGCAACCTGCATATTCTTTTTATTTTTCAATATGTAAAGCGCTACCGGCTTTCCTTTTACAATTTGCTGATATGCGCTTTTGAAAACCGAAGTGTCCATAAATGAATTCGCGGAATCCCTACTACCTGAATTGTTGGTACAGGCCATAAATAAGGATAAAAAAGTGAAGAGCCATAAAGCAAATTTTTTTTTCATATGAACGCTTTTTGTTCGTAATCCCTGGTTAGAAAAAGACGCAACCATAGAAATGGTGTCGGTTGTATTGCATGTGATTTCCGAATTGTACAACTTATGGAATCTAAAATATGAAAAAATTATTAATTGTCCTAAAAACACTTATTATTTTTAAAAAAAATTGTACATTTATCTTCCAAACATATATAAATTAAGAACTATTCGCTTATTTTCAGGTTATGACAAAGTACCACAATCAGACCCGTATACTGGTAGCCATTGACTGTATCATATTTGGCTTTGCTGGTACACAGCTGAAAATATTATTGGTGCAACGGGGTTTGGAATATGAGAAAGGAAAATGGAGTCTTATGGGTGGCTTTGTTCAGAAAAACGAAGATTTTGAACAAGGTTCGGCCAGGATCCTGAAAGAACTGACCGGTCTGGAGGAAGTTTACATGGAGCAATTACAAGCTTTTGGTGATGTGACTCGAGATCCGATTGAGCGAACCGTATCCATTGCCTACTTTGCCTTAATTGATATCCATCAGTACGAAAAACAGATTAATCCTGAGTTTCATGCAGGATGGTTTCCGATCAAAGAAGTTCCAAAACTGATCTTCGACCACCATGAAATGGTAGAAATGGCCAAACAGAAACTTCGGTACAAAGCAGCTTTTCACCCAATCCTTTTTGAATTACTACCAGAGAAATTTACCTTACCACA
Organism: Ferruginibacter sp.; assembly: GCA_046593675.1. GTDB lineage: Bacteria > Bacteroidota > Bacteroidia > Chitinophagales > Chitinophagaceae > Ferruginibacter. Next base: position 4,110 of record JBKJSZ010000398.1, on the reverse strand, counting down.
GCTACAAAGCCTGTATGAAAGCATTTTTGATAACCAGTTCGATAAACGTAACTTCAGCCGGAAGCTTCAATCTACCAAGTTATTAGTAAAGCAAAAAGACAAAGAAAGAGAGAGCTCCAAAAAAGGAGCTTACTACTATAAACTTGATAAAAAGAAGTATGAAAAGAATTTTCATGCCTTTCTCAACTTCATTTCAAATCCTGGAAATATCAAATAAAAGGAAAATATCTTTCTGTTTTTTTTGTTTTTAATTTTAAAGTGTTATTTTGACACGAATTACTCAACCAGATTGCTTCTTTATGCAAAAAAATTCATACGTTATAGGGGTGGATTATGGAACCGACTCAGTACGTTCCCTCATCGTTAACAGCATTACCGGTGAAAATTTGGCTTCCTCTGTTTTTTTTTTCCCGCGCTGGCAGAAAGGATTGTACTGTCAACCGGAACTTAATCAATTCCGTCAACACCCACTCGACTATATTGAAGGCCTTGAACATACCATTGTTGACTGTTTGCAAAAAGCAGGTCCGGGTATTGCAGAGCATATAAAAGCCATTGGCATAGACACTACAGGATCATCGCCCGTAGCAGTAAACGAAGCCGGGTTACCGCTCGCACTTGATCCTTCTTTTGCAGAAAACCCAAATGCAATGTTTATTCTTTGGAAAGATCACACCGCTACAACAGAAACTGCACAAATCAATGAGCACGCTGAAAATTTTGATATTAATTACTTGCAAAATGTAGGTGGCATTTATTCGTCTGAATGGTTCTGGGCAAAATTATTGCGCACTCTTCGTATAGACAAAGCAGTTCGCGATGCCTGCTATTCCTGGGTTGAACATTGCGACTGGATCCCATTTATGTTAACAGGTGGTAAACATATATCACAATTAAAGAGAAGTGTATGCGCAGCGGGTCATAAAGGATTGTGGTCTGAAAAATTTAACGGATATCCACCAAATGAATTCTTTACTTCACTCGATCCATTGCTGGAAGGCTATGTAAATACTTTGGGCAAAGAAACCTATTCCTCAGATCAATCAGCCGGAAAGCTGTCTGAATTATGGGCCGGTAAATTAGGCCTGTCGCAAGAAGTAACCATAGCAGTAGGTGCATTTGATGCACATATGGGTGCTGTTGGCGGGCAGATAGAACCCTATCATTTGAGTAAAGTGATGGGTACTTCAACCTGTGATATACTTGTAGTACCCACAAATGAAATCGGTAATACACTTGTAAAAGGAATTTGTGGACAGGTTAATGGTTCTGTAATTCCGGGAATGATTGGTTTGGAAGCTGGTCAGTCTGCCTTCGGTGATACCTATGCATGGTTTAAAAACATGCTGCTAGGACCGGTAAACACAATTCTTTCACAAACAACAACAGTAAGTACTGAACAAGCTGATAAATTGATAAAAGAATTTTCAAACAGCCTGATAAATGAACTAAGCACCAAAGCCGCATTACTGCCTCTGGATGAAAAAGATGAATTGGCCATCGACTGGTTCAATGGAAGAAGAACACCTGATGCCAACCAATTCCTGAAAGGAAGTATTCATGGATTGAACCTGGCAACTGATGCAGCCCGGATTTTTAAAGCATTGGTAGAAGCTACTTGTTTTGGTGCACGTATGATTACTGATCGCTTTACGCAGGAAGGCATTCCTGTAAAAGGATTGATCGGCTTGGGTGGTGTGGCCAAACGATCGCCTTATATTATGCAGGTGATGAGCAATGTGATGAATATGCCCATCAGAATTCACAAAAGTGAACAGACCTGTGCATTAGGTGCCGCCATGTTTGCCGCAACGGCAGCAGGTATTTATACAAAGGTAGAAGAAGCCATGAAGGCAATGGGCCAGGGATTTGATACAACATACACCCCTGAACCCGAGAAGTCAGCCATCTACCATAAACGATTTGAGCAATACAAAAAAACTGGGCAATTTACAGAACAACATTCCAACCAACAATAAATAAATAACGATCAACTCTTGATCGGCAAACTATTATTTATGAACAGGTACGAAACGATTCAACAAGATGCTTACCATGCCAATATGCAATTGCCAGAACTGGGCCTGGTACTTTTTACATTCGGAAATGTAAGTGTTGCAGATCAAAGCCAGGGTGTATTTGCCATTAAACCAAGTGGGATTCCTTATGCAGACCTCTCTCCTGAAAAAATGGTGATTGTGGATTTCAATGGGATGGTGGTTGAAGGTGTATTACGGCCCTCATCAGATACAAAAACGCATGCGGTATTATATAAGCAGTGGACGAAAATTGGCAGTATTGTACATACCCATTCTACTTATGCAACAGCCTGGGCACAATCACAGAAAGATATTCCTGTATTTGGAACAACGCATGCAGATCATACTGTATCCCCTATCCCCTGTGCTCCACCGATGAGTGATGAAATGATCAAAGGCGATTATGAATTTGAAACAGGGTTTCAGATCATTAACTTTTTTAAAGAAAAAAAAATATCCTACGAAGAACTGGAAATGATACTGGTAGGAAACCATGCGCCGTTTACATGGGGTAAAACTGCCGACAAAGCAGTTTACAATGCCGCTGTTTTGGAAGAACTCGCTAAAATGGCAATACTGACCTTGCAAATCAATCCTTCTGCATCGATATTAAAAGATGCCCTAATTCAAAAACATTTCGAAAGGAAGCATGGATCTGATGCTTATTATGGACAATAAACAACAATTAAAATCAAATACAACATGATCAACCTTACAACACTTGAAGTCTGGCTTATTACAGGTAGTCAACATTTATATGGGGAGGAAACATTGAAGCAGGTTACCAAAAATTCAACAACTATAGCGAATGCACTTAACGAAAATCCTGAAATACCTGTACAAATTATATATAAGCCAACTGTAAAAACAGCAGAAGAAATTTATAGTATTTGTGAGCAGGCGAATAATACAACTAACTGTATTGGCGTAATTACCTGGATGCATACATTTTCTCCTGCAAAAATGTGGATCCACGGGTTAAAAATTTTACGCAAACCATTGCTTCACCTCCATACGCAATTCAACAGGGATATTCCATGGAATACCATTGACATGGACTTCATGAACCTGAATCAATCAGCACATGGAGACAGGGAATTTGGTTTTATCATGAGCCGAATGCGTTTGAACCGGAAAGTGGTAGTAGGCCATTGGCAGGACCAGGAGTCTATTTCCAAAGTAGGTGCCTGGATAAGGGCTGCCGCAGGATGGAATGACTGGCAGGGTGCACGTTTTGTAAGGTTTGGTGATAACATGCGCAATGTAGCCGTTACGGAAGGAGATAAAGTAGAAGCAGAGATCAAATTCGGCTATTCGGTAAACACATATGGGGTAGGATATCTTGTACAGGCGATTAATGCTGTAAAAGAATCTGAAATCAACCTGCTCGTAGAAGAATATCATTCACAATATTCTGTAGTATCAGCATTACAAAAAGGCGGACAACAGCATGAATCGCTTCGGGAAGCAGCGAGGATAGAACTGGGGATAGAACAGTTTCTGGAAGAAGGTGGTTTCAAGGGTTTTACAACCACATTTGAAGATCTTCATGGCATTAAACAATTACCCGGTATTGCTGCGCAAAGGCTGATGAGCAAAGGATATGGATTTGCAGGAGAAGGCGACTGGAAAACTGCTGCCCTTGTTCGTGCAATGAAGGTGATGGGTAGTGGATTAAAAGGCGGTAATTCTTTCATGGAAGATTACACTTACCATTTTAACCCGGATAATGCAATGGTACTTGGGGCACACATGCTTGAAATATGTGAGTCGATTTCAGATGCAAAACCAAGTTGTGAAATTCATCCATTGGGAATTGGCGGGAAAGAAGATCCGGTAAGACTGGTATTCAATTCTGGCCCTGGCCCAGCCATTAATACATCAATCATTGATATGGGTAACCGATTCAGGTTATTGGTAAATGATGTGATGGCAGTTGCCCCAATTAATAGCTTACCTAATTTACCTGTAGCAAGGGTTTTGTGGAAGCCCTATCCTGATATGAAAGTGGGTTGTGCTGCTTGGATATTGGCTGGCGGTGCACACCATACCTGTTATTCGCAGAATATCA
>JBKJSZ010000268.1:0-6375 GCA_046593675.1 Ferruginibacter sp. | reverse complement strand
ATGCCAATGACAAATCTCTTTGGCATATTCTCCCGGCGTTGCCGAACCTTGCAAAGAAATTGCTGCCAATCAGGAAAACGTTTTTAAATATACTGCAAAAGGAAATTTAGTGGGCGTTATTACAAACGGAACGGCCGTTTTAGGTTTAGGAAATATTGGACCTTATGCCAGTAAACCCGTAATGGAGGGCAAAGGTGTACTCTTCAAAATATTTGCAGACATAGATGTTTTTGACATAGAGATCGATGAAAAAGATCCCAAAAAATTTGTTGAAATAGTAAAATCGCTGGAACCTACTTTTGGTGGAATTAATTTAGAAGATATAAAAGCTCCTGAATGTTTTTATATAGAACAGGAGTTAAAAAAGATCTGCAACATTCCGGTGATGCACGACGATCAGCATGGAACCGCTATCATTTCCGGTGCTGCTTTGTTGAATGCACTTATCCTGCAAAAAAAGAAAATAGATAAAGTTCGTTTTGTAATCAGTGGTGCAGGTGCGGCAGCAATGGCATGCATTCGTTTATATGAATCGTTGGGTGCAAAACCATCCAACTTCATGGTTTTTGATATAAATGGAATTCTTCACAGGGGAAGAACAGATATAGAAGATATTAAAGTTCCGTTTTGTGTGGATGAAAAATACAAAAATTACGACCTGGCAAAGGCCATGAAAGATGCAGATATTTTTGTGGGTTTGAGCGTTGGAAATGTGGTGAAACAGGATATGATTCGCAGCATGGCAAAAAACCCGATCGTTTTTGCTATGGCAAACCCTGATCCTGAAATAACATATCACGATGCAACAGCCGTAAGAAAAGATATTATAATGGCTACTGGCCGGAGCGACTTTCCTAATCAGGTTAATAATGTACTCGGCTTTCCTTACATTTTCAGAGGTGCATTGGATGTACGTGCCACTCAAATTAATGAAGCCATGAAATTGGCTGCTGTTCATGCTTTGGCTGAAATGGCAAAATCTGCCGTACCTGATATTGTAAATCTGGCTTATAACGAAAAAACCATTTCGTTCGGACCCGAATACATCATTCCTAAACCAATTGATCCGCGTTTATTGCCATGCATCGCTCCCGCAGTTGCGAAAGCTGCTATGGAAAGTGGTGTGGCAAGAGAACCCATTCTCAATTGGGAAGAATATGAAATTGAATTAAATAAAAGACTTGGTTTAGATAATCAGTTAAGCCGTGTTATTGGAGCGAAGGCCAGACAAGACCCGAAACGTGTGGTATTTGCGGATGCGGAAAATGCCAAGATCCTTAAAACCGCTCAACTGGTACTTGATGAAAAAGTGGGCTATCCTATTTTGTTGGGAAATGTAAAAAAGATAGAAGAAATAGCCGCGTTGAATTCTATAGACCTGGAGGGAATGCCCATCATTGATCCTAAAGATGATGAAACAGAAGAGCTGCGTAAAAAATTTGGAGAACTCTTTTTTCAAAAACGTCATCGCCGCGGCGTTAACAGGTATGAAGCCGTAAAGGCCATGAAAGAAAGAAATCACTTTGGCTGTATGCTTGTAGAAACGGGTGAAGCAGATTGTATGATCAGTGGATTAAGCAGAAATTATCCTGATACCATCCGGCCTGCTATTGAGATCATAGGAATGGATGAAGGCGTGAAAAAAATTGCCGGGATGTATTTATTATTTACCAAACGTGGCCCATTATTTTTAGCGGACACTACAGTAAATTTTAATCCCACTGCTGAAGAGCTGGCGGAAATCACGTTATTGGTGGCAAAAGAAGTTAAGCAGTTTAATATAGTTCCCAGAATTGCCATGCTTTCTTATTCTAATTTCGGCAGTAGTGATTCGCCCGAAGCAAAACTGGTTCGCCGTGCAAGAGAAATTGTGAAACAAAAAGATCCCGGATTAATTTGTGATGGAGAGATCCAGGGTATTTTAGCGTTCAACAAAGAAATACTTAAAGAAAATTATCCCTTTACAGAATTGGTGAAAGGGGAAGTAAATGTGTTGATCTTCCCGAATTTATCTGCAGGAAATATCGCTTATAATTTATTACAGGAAGTGGGTGGAGCGGATAGTATTGGACCCATTTTATTAGGATTAAGAAAACCGGTCCACGTTTTACAATTGGGCAGTAGCATACGTTCTATCTTTAATATGGTGGTCATTTCTGTTGTAGATGCTCACTCTAAATCAAAAAATAATGCCACGGAAGAGATTAAAAAAAGTAAATGGTGGAAACGGTCTACTAAAACAATGGCATAAAAAATGAAAGTATCTTATAAAATAAATTAATTTTAGGCGTCACGTAAACCCTTGTATGTCATTTTTTACCCATTTCGGCAAATACATATTGCTTTTAAAAGGAATGTTTAGCAAACCTGAAAATGCTAAAGTATATTGGAAAGAATTTATGCACCAATGCAGTGAAATCGGAATGGGTTCATTGGGAATTGTAACTATCATATCCATCTTTATGGGTGCGGTAAGTGCCGTTCAAACCTCTTATCAGCTCACCTCTCCACTTTTATCTAAAACCGTAATTGCCCAAATTGTAAGAGATACAGTGATACTGGAATTTGCTCCAACCCTGGTTTGTATTGTGCTTGCAGGCGTAGTAGGTAGTAAAATTGCCAGTGAATTGGGAAATATGAGAGTGAGTGAACAGATAGATGCGCTGGAAATTATGGGCATCAATACCAAAACTTACCTGGTAATGCCTAAGATTGTTGCCGCTATCATCACTATTCCCATGCTGGTGATTATTGCTATGGTATTGGGAATTTGGGGCGGACGATTTGCCGGTAGTATGGCAGGAATATTATCTACCGATACTTATGACCGAGGTCTTACAGAAAATTTTATGCCTTATAATGTGAGATTCGCTTTGGTAAAAGCTTATACATTCGCCTTCATCATCAGTTCCGTTCCTGCTTATTATGGATACTATGTAAAAGGCGGATCATTGGAAATCGGAAGAAGTAGTACCCGATCTGTCGTGGTGAGTTGTATTCTTATCTTATTCGCGGATTATGCACTTGCCGCTTTATTATTATAATCTATGATCGAATTTAAAGATATAAAGAAAAGTTTTGGAGATAAAGTAGTGTTGGATGGTGTAAGCCATGTGATGGAGACCGGCAAAACTAATCTGATTATCGGTACAAGCGGAAGCGGAAAAACGGTTTTGCAAAAATGCCTCGTGGGTTTATTTGAACCCGATGAAGGAGAGATCATTTATGATGGAACCAGTTTTACAGATATGACGCAGGATGACCGTAAATTATTACGCCAGCAAATCGGTATGTTGTTTCAGGGTTCTGCATTATTTGATAGCATGACGGTTGAAGAAAATGTAAAATTTCCTTTGAACATGTTTACAAAAGATCTTCACGATAAAAAGATCAAAAGAGTAAATGAAGTTTTGGAAAGAGTGAATTTACAAGGCACAAATAAAAAATTTCCCGCAGAACTAAGTGGTGGCATGAAAAAACGTGTAGGTATTGCCCGAGCCATCGTATTAAACCCGAAATACCTGTTTTGTGATGAACCCAATTCCGGGCTTGACCCGCAAACTTCCATGGTAATTGATCAGCTGATAAAAGATCTCACTGTTGAATATAATATCACAACCGTCATTAATACGCATGATATGAACAGTGTGATGGAAATTGGAGATAATATCCTGTACATGGTAGAAGGTAAAAAAGAATGGACAGGCAACAGCCAGGAAATTATTTTCAGCAAGAGTGAACCACTCAATAAATTCATATTCGCTTCCGGATTTTTACAGGATGCAAAAAATATGCGCATGATGCAGGCTACCGGAGAGATCAAAGAAGATGATATCCCCAAATAATATTAACTCCCGCCATACATTTATAAAGGTTTTTTACATCAGCTCTTTCGTTAATTTTTTAATTGCCGAACTCCTATCTTTGCGCCAATTTTAAAGGCATTCTCTATGGCAGTATTAGTGAATAAAAATTCGAAAATAATTGTTCAGGGTTTCACCGGAACGGAAGGTACATTCCATGCAACCCAGATGATAGAATACGGTACGCAGGTAGTGGGCGGTGTTACACCAAATAAAGGAGGAACCTTACATCTTGATAAACCGGTTTTTAATACGGTTGCAGATGCTGTTACATCAACCGGTGCTGATGTAAGTATCATTTTTGTTCCGCCTGCATTCGCTGCTGATGCTATCATGGAAGCGGCTGATGCAGGAATTTCTTTAGTGGTTTGTATCACAGAAGGAATTCCTGTTCAGGATATGGTGAGAGTGAAAAATTTTCTTTCTGGAAAATCTACCCGTTTGATCGGACCAAATTGTCCCGGTGTTATAACCGCGGATGAATGCAAAGTGGGCATTATGCCTGGTTTCATATTCAAAAAAGGCAGAATTGGAATTGTTTCCAAATCAGGAACTTTAACTTATGAAGCGGCCGATCAGGTTGCGAAAGCTGGATTGGGAATATCTACAGCTATTGGAATTGGCGGCGATCCTATTATAGGAACCACCACAAAAGAAGCGGTAGAATTATTTATGAATGATGATGAAACAGATGCCATCGTAATGATCGGCGAAATTGGTGGTGGAATGGAAGCGGAAGCGGCACATTATATCGCATCCACAAAAAACAAAAAACCTGTTGTAGGTTTCATTGCCGGACAAACAGCGCCTCCGGGACGAAGAATGGGACATGCCGGTGCTATTGTGGGAGGTGAAGATGATACCGCTGCTGCAAAAATGCGTATCATGAAAGAATGTGGCATCCATGTAGTAGCCAGTCCTGCTGATATTGGCGCAACTATGGCGTCTGTAATTAAAAAATAATTTTAAGAATATATTGTAAAAGGATGTGAGCGATTGCCTCCTTTTTTTATGCAGAAAAAATGAAAAAAGGGCAGATAGAAATCCGCCCTCTTAAAGTATAACCCAATAAAAAACTACCCGTACTGCTGAAAAAATCTTGCTAATTCTTCTTTACTGCTGCTATAAGTAAATACATCGTACACAATCATATAATTGCTTTTATCAACAGTTTTTGGATACATGTTTTTTGCAATGTCTAGTTTACTGTTTTCATAAGTAAATAAGTTGATCAGTTCTTTGGCCTGTTGTGCCGTAAACATATTTGCACTGATGGCCTGTTTTGCAATCGAAATTCTTGTATTGTCAAATCTTTCATTGTTAACTATTTGTTTTAGCTGATTGAATGATGTTTGTGATATGGCTTGTGGTAAAGTATTGTACGGATTATTTTGATTCCAGTTTTCATAATTTGTTTGGTCGCAGTTATCATTATATGTCTGATCATTATGCATCGCATGTATGGCTTCCTCATCTATAAATACTTTTCCAAAGCGGTTTATGGTTATATCTACGTGCATTCCTCTGCGAATGAAAAAATTATTTTCGTAAACAATTGTATTTCGTCTCCAGTTTCCTGATCTTCCCTGGCGAATAATCTTTATAAAATGTGTACCGCTTGAAATCTCGTTTATAAAAAACTCTCTGGAATTATTAATCTGGTAACTCCTGTTATCTATTATAGCTATAATAGATCCTGTTGCTGGAGTGGAAATGCTTAACCTGCCTGAATTTTGTGCAAATGCTGTAATACTTGTTAACAGTACTAATAAGCATGTAAAAATCGGTTTCATAAAAAATAGTTTTAAGAGTTATTAATTCGGGTGTACCTATATGATTGTATGTGATGCAGGAAGTAAAATTCAAGATGACTAATAAAAAGTTAAAGAAATAATTATCTGGTACACATGTGCAATCCACCTTCATAATCATCACATACCTTCGAACAAGTAAAATATAATTATGGCTAACCGAATAATAAGTTTAATTATCCTGTTTCTTTTCTCTGCTGATAGTTTTGCACAGAATAATTTTGCTTCTTCCTGGAAAAAAATAGAGGAATTGCAAAAAAAAGGATTAGTAAAATCTGCTGCAGAAGAAATCAATCTGATTTTGAAGGAGGCCTCAAAAACCAGTAACGCACCTCAGCAAATTAAAGCTGCCATTTTTTATATAAACTATATTTCTGCAGTTCATCAGGATGAGGCGATAAAAAATATGTCTTTTATTGATTCGCTTATAAAAAAAACAACACCGCCGGCAAAAAATATTCTCTATAGTCTACAGGCTTCTGTACTTTGGAGATATAAACAAAACAATACCTGGCGTTTTGCAAACCGCACAACTGTAATTAATGATACATCAAAAGATATTTCTACATGGAGCCTGAACAAGTTAAATAACCAGGTAACGGCATTATTCATGCAATCTTTAGGGAACGAAAATGTATTAAAAGCAACTCCCATAAACAACTTTCAGGCTATTATTGACAAAGGAAAAAACACCGAATTAT
>JBKJSZ010000234.1:0-3707 GCA_046593675.1 Ferruginibacter sp. | reverse complement strand
TGTGGAAGCTGCTCCAAATTATACTTTCATAAAAGAAGATATCACCAACCTCGAAGCTGTACGTTCATTATTTGCAGAACATAAATTTGATGGCGTTTTACATTGTGCCGCAGAAAGCCATGTTGACCGTTCGATTACAGATCCGTTATCATTTGTACATACCAATGTTTTGGGAACCGTTGCTTTATTGCAGGCTGCTAAAGAGAGTTGGAAAGAGGATATGAACAACAAAGTTTTTTATCATATCTCTACAGATGAAGTGTATGGTTCACTCGGTGAAGAAGGATTTTTTACTGAGGAAACGGCATACGATCCCCGAAGCCCGTATTCTGCATCTAAAGCTTCTTCAGATCATTTTGTAAGAGCCTATTATCATACTTATAAAATGCCGGTGAAAATCAGCAATTGCTCTAATAATTATGGTCCGTTTCACTTTCCGGAAAAACTTATTCCATTATGCATTTCCAACATCATAGATAAAAAACCCCTGCCTATTTACGGCAAAGGTGAAAATGTTCGCGATTGGTTATTTGTTGAAGATCATGTGCGTGCTATTGATGTAATTTATCATAAAGGAATGGTAGGGGAAACCTATAATATCGGAGGGCATAATGAATGGACTAACATTGCACTGGTGAAAGAATTATGTAAACAAATGGATGAAAAACTGGGAAGAAATTCCGGCGAAAGCGAACAGTTAATCACTTATGTAAAAGACAGGGCAGGTCACGATCTTCGTTATGCGATAGATGCTGAAAAATTAGGCAGAGAATTAGGATGGAAACCTTCTTTACAATTTGAAGAAGGTATTTCAAAAACAATAGACTGGTATCTTAACAACCAGGATTGGTTGAAAGATATTGTGGATGGCAGTTATGCTTCTTATTACGAACAACAATATCATAAAAGATAATATGAAAGGTATTATTCTCGCAGGCGGATCCGGAACGCGTTTATATCCGATAACAATGGGAATCAGCAAACAACTGATGCCCATATACGATAAACCAATGATCTATTATCCGCTGAGTACTTTAATGCTCGCAGGTATTAAAGATATTTTGATCATTACCACTCCGGAAGATCAGGATCAGTTCCAGCGTTTATTAAAAGACGGTAGCCAATGGGGTTGCCACATCAGTTATGCAAAACAGGAAATACCAAATGGTCTTGCACAGGCTTTTGTAATAGGTGAAAAATTTATTGGAAAAGATAATGTAGCGCTGGTTTTAGGAGACAATATTTTTTACGGAAGTGGTTTTAGTAAATTGTTACAGGATTCTGCTGATCCCGACGGTGCCGTAATTTTTGCCTATCCGGTGAGTGATCCGGAGCGTTATGGCGTTGTGGATTTCGACCAGCATTTTAATGCTCTGAGTATTGAAGAAAAACCGGAAAAACCAAAAAGCAATTATGCCGTTCCGGGGTTGTATTTCTATAATAATGAAGTGGTGCACATAGCTAAAAATATTCCGCCAAGCCCACGGGGAGAATATGAAATCACGGATGTAAATAAAATTTACCTGCAGAATAAAAATTTAAAAGTGGCTGTTCTTGACAGAGGTTTTGCCTGGCTGGATACCGGAACTTTTGATTCATTAAATGATGCCAGTGAATATGTTCGTGTGATTGAAAAAAGACAAGGATTAAAAATAGGCTGCCCGGAAGAAATTGCCTGGCGCATGGGTTTTATTTCTGATGATGAATTAATGAAACAGGCCAACTCATTACAAAAAAGCGGCTATGGAATGTATCTTTCATCTTTACTGCACAATCGTAAATAACCAGGAGATTAAATTAAATAAATGGCAAGAATTAATGTCACTAAAGCGTTCCTGCCTCCCAAAGAAGATTTTTTGAAATATGTGGATGCCATGTGGGAATCAGCTTATCTCACCAACAATGGTCCGCATCTTCTGCAACTGGAAAAGGAATTAAAAAAATATACAGGTTGTAAAAACCTGATGGTCTGCAACAACGGCACCGTAGTGCTGCAAATGGCTTTAAAAGCTTTGAACCTCACCGGCGAGATCATTACAACTCCGTTTTCTTACGTAGCCACCGTTAATGCTATATTATGGGAAAATTGTAAACCGGTATTTGTAGATATCAATCATAAAACATTTTGTATAGATGCCGGTCTGATCGAACGTTCCATCACACCTGCTACACAAGCTATTTTATGCACCCACGTATATGGTTTGCCTTGTGAGGTAGAAAAAATTGAAATGATCGCACAAAAATACCAGTTGAAAGTAATTTATGATGGCGCACATGCATTTGGTGCAACATACAACGGCAAAGGATTGCTGCAGTATGGTGATATCAGTACCTGCAGCTTTCACGCAACCAAATTATTTCATACGGTTGAAGGTGGATGCATCGTTGTAAAAGATGATGCGCTCGCTCATACTATTTACCTGCAAAGGCAGTTTGGACATATCAATGATGATTATTTCAATGTGGGAATCAATGGTAAAAGTTCAGAGATGCACGCGGCAATGGGTTTATGTGTATTGCCTTATGTGGAGGAATTGATACAACAACGGAAACAGATCTGCGACAGGTATGATGAAATTCTAAAAGGGAAAATCGAAAGACCTTTTTGCGATGATCCGGGCTTCGAAAATAATTATGCCTATTATCCGGTTGTGTTCAAAAATGAATCAGAATTGCTGCACGTGAAACAACAATTGGAAGCAAACGAAATTTTTAGCCGTCGTTATTTTTATCCTTCCCTTAACCAGCTTCCTTTTATTGAAAACGCAGCCTTTTGCCCTGTATCAGAAAACATCAGCCAACGCGTTTTGTGTTTGCCTTTATATCCAGGCCTCGCCAAGGAAGATGTGGATCGTATCGCAGGAATAATAATCAGAAACCTATCCCGTTCATGAGACGGAAATTTTATTGAATTATATTGCAGGGCTTCGTCACTAAAGTATAACATAATATGCCGATTCAACTGATCGATCCTTTCAGCGGGAAAACACTTCACCAAACGGAACAAGGCCTGAGTGACGGTAATAATATATATCCTTTCATAAACGGAGCGTACCGCGTTCTGGAACAAACAGAAAATTATACAGGTAATTTTGGTTTTCAATGGAATAAATTTTCGGCCACACAAATTGATAAAGCAAAATCTATTAGTTTAAGCCATAACAGATTTATGAGTGCAACAGGCTGGAATAAGGAAAATTTATCCGGCAAAGATGTGCTTGAAGTGGGTTCAGGCGCCGGAAGGTTTTCACAAATTGTCCTCGATTATACACAAGCGAACTTATACAGCGTGGATTATTCAAATGCGGTGGAAGCCAATTTTAAAAATAATGGTCCTAATGACAGATTACATCTTTTTCAGGCCAGTATCTATGACCTTCCCTTTGCACCGGCACAATTTGATAAAGTGTTTTGTTTTGGTGTGCTGCAACATACACCTGATGTAGAAAAATCGGTAGCCTCATTAATAGACATGGCAAAACCCGGAGCGGAAGTAGTGGTTGATTTTTACCCGATACGAGGTTGGTGGACGAAAATTCATGCGAAATATATTTTTCGTCCTTTCACCAAAAATATGGATCAGCAAAAATTATACGGATTAATAGAAAGAAATGCAAACAAGCTGATGAAAACGTACCGTATTGCCTCAAAGCTGGGAGGAAAAGCCCTCACACGTTTTATCCCCATTTGTGATATGGATGGAACGT
>JBKJSZ010000013.1:0-3084 GCA_046593675.1 Ferruginibacter sp. | reverse complement strand
CAGCAGCATGTCATCACCGCTGGCAATATGGTCGATACCTGCAAAACCATTTATTTCTTCAAAAGCATTTTTGGTATAAGCAAGGTTAGCGCCATTACACATGGCGTGCATTTTTTTATGAATCGCTGCGCCGGTTATGCCCTGTAACACCATAAAATCAAGTGATTGAAAAATATCTAACAATGAATGTTCTTTAAAATACGTAACAGGCATTATGATCATTTTTGGTTGATTCCGTTGATAAAAATTATCTATATTTTTTAGCCAGTCTGGCGGAACTATACAATCGGCATCCGTAGTTATTATTAAAGTGGCCGTTGTTTGCGAGATACCAATTTCAATAGCTTTTTTTTTATAAGAATTTATTGTTGCATCCAGGTGATCGGCTAGTTTGATGGCTTTAATATGTATTCCTTTAAAATTTTCTGCAGTCAGAAAAGTATCATCTGTTGAGTGATCATCTACAACAATTACTTCAAATAATGAAAAGGGATAATCCTGCTTTTTCAATGATTCCAGCAGTTGTGGAAGTAGTTTGGATTCATTACGTGCCGGAATGATAACTGCTATAGTAGTGGATGGGTAAACTTTTGGAAAACTTTGAATAGGAATGGATTGCCAGGCATTTTTATAATACAGCATTAGCCCGGAATAGCAAAGGAATAACAAAATAATGGCCGCAATAATAAGCTGCATAATGGTTTGCCGTACAAGTGAGTGACACAACGATGCTGGGCCAAAGAACTATTAACGGATAACAAAAATAATTTTTTACGATAAAACCTATTGATTATCTTTATATAGTTGCTTAAACAACTATATGCCAAACAACCAATTTAAGAAAAGTGAACTGTATAGCTTCATTACAGGCAAAGCGAGTACAGCGATAGCCAGAAGGCTTCAAAAGAATTTTAAACAAAATGGCGTGGATATTACGATAGAACAGTGGAGTGTGTTGTATCATTTATGGAAGCAGGATGGCATGAGCCAACAGCAATTGTGCGAATGTACTTTCCGGGATAAACCGAGTATTACACGGCTGGTAGATAACCTGGAGAAATTAAACCTGGTGAGAAGAGTGGCCAGCAAGGATGACAGAAGAATCAACATGATTTATTTAACACCAGAAGCGCAACCGTTGCAGGAACAAACTACAGAATTAGCCGGGCAGACCTTAAATGAAGCGTTAGAAGGTGTAACGAACGGACAAATTGAAATTGCTAAGGAAGTTTTGCAAAAAGTATATGAAAATTTAAGTTGAAAATATTAAAATAACCATCATGAGCACAGTTACAGAAAACGTACTAAAAGGAGGCGAATGGCTGATCAGAGAATCTGATCCGCAACAGGTTTTTACACCGGAAGATTTTAATGAAGAACAGAAAATGGTGAAAGATATGTGCCTGCAGTTTTTAGACGCGGAAGTATTGCCGAAAGTGGACAGGATTGATAGTATGGAACCAGGCCTGATGCCTTCCCTGATGGAAAAAGCCGGAGAACTGGGTTTGTTGGGTGCATCCGTTCCGGAATCGTTAAGTGGTTTGGGAAAAGATTTTGTAACCTCCACTTTAGTGAGCGAAGGATTAGGTGGAGGCTATTCCTTTAGTGTAGCAATGAGCGCACATTCGGGTATTGGCACTTTACCGATTTTATATTTTGGTACGGATGAACAGAAACAAAATATATTCCCAACCTGGCCACAGGAAAATGGAAAGGAAGTTATGGTTTAACAGAACCCAACAGCGGCAGTGATGCATTGGGTGCAAAAACAACCGCCAACTTATCAACGGATGGAAAATATTATCTATTGAACGGACAAAAATGCTGGATCACCAATGGTGGCTTTGCAGACATCTATACGGTTTTTGCAAAAATAGACGGAGATAAATTCACCGCATTTATTATAGAAAGAGGTATGGAAGGCTTTACGCAAGGGCCGGAAGAACATAAGATGGGCATTAAAGGATCTTCTACGGTTCAACTGTATTTTCAGGATTGTAAAGTGCCGGTTGAAAATGTATTGGGAGATATCGGTAAAGGGCATGTGATCGCCTTTAATATTTTAAACATCGGACGTTTGAAATTGGGCGCCGCTGCATTAGGTGGTTCTAAAATGGCGTTGGCCAACACGATCATGTATGCAAATACCCGTGAACAATTTAAAAAAACGATTGCCTCTTTTGGCGCCATTAAACATAAACTCGCTACTGCGGCAATACGTGTGTGGGTTAGCGAAAGTGCTCTGTACAGAACTGCCAGATGGATTGATAATAAAGAAATAGAATTGGCTAATGCCGGTAAACCTTTTAATGAAGCCATGTTAGGCGCAGCAGAAGAATATGCCATAGAATGTGCCATCTTAAAAGTGGATGGAAGTGAAGTACTGGATTATGTAGTGGATGAAGGTGTTCAGGTTTTTGGCGGAAATGGTTTCAGTGATGAATATGCTATCAGCAGAGCATATCGCGACAGTCGTATCAACAGAATTTACGAAGGAACAAATGAGATCAATCGTTTATTAACAGTGGACATGATGTTGAAACGTGCGATGAAAGGTAAACTGGATTTGATGGGTCCTGCCATGGCAGTATCTAAAGAGCTGATGAGTATTCCTGATTTTGGAAATGAAGATGAATCGCCTTTTGCAGAGGAAAGAAAATATGTGGCTAATATGAAAAAAGCCATTTTGATGACTGCCGGTGCAGCCGTTCAGAAACTGATGATGGGTTTACAGGAGGAACAGGAAATTTTAATGAACATTGCAGACATGTCAATCGTTACTTTCCATGCTGAAAGTGCCTTGTTGAGAGTACAAAAAATGGCAGCTAAAAATAACGATCATCATTTACAGGCTGATATGATGCGTTGCTATCTTATAGACGCACTCGACATTGTAAATAAATCAGGTAAAGAAGCGATTAATGCTTTTGCACAAGGTGACGAACAACGAATGATGTTGTTGGGTTTAAAACGTTTTACCAAAACATCTCCTTTTAATGGTAAAGATGCCAGAAGAAGGATTGCGGATAAGCTGATTGCAGAAAACCGTTATCCATGGTAATAGTTTACTTTTTTTGCAAAATA
>JBKJSZ010000073.1:0-6260 GCA_046593675.1 Ferruginibacter sp. | reverse complement strand
TGAGTTTACTTTTAAGGGTCGTCAAAGACTATGACGTTGATAGGCTATAGGTATAAGGGTGGTAACATCGAAGCCGAGTAGTACTAATTGCCCGTAAGCTTTATTTTTTTATTTTTTTAGAATCTAACAAGAAACTATTAAAAGATCTTACTCCTTTGCTTTACAACTCCCAATATGTTAACTTATTATTTTGAATGTTGAATTTTAAATGTTGAATGAATTTTATTCACATCAGATCAATGTTCAATCTCGAAAAAAATCATTGTAGGATTGTAAGTTTGAAGTTGTATGTTCTAACATTCAACATTTAAAATTTATAATTCAGCATACCTTCTTATGGTGGTTTTGCCGAGGGTGTTCACCTCTTCCCATACCGAACAGAGAAGTTAAGCCCCTCATGGCCGATGGTACTGCACAACAATGCGGGAGAGTAGGTAGCTGCCATATTTATTTAAAAAGCCTTTCAGAAATGAAAGGCTTTTTTTATTCCCATAACTTCACGAAGAATTTCTCCACTTACAATTTCGAAAACGTAACCTCCTTATGAAATATTTTTTTTCTTTGATCCTGCTTCTCGCTGTGCTAACTGGAAGGTCACAAACAGGTTATTATATAACCTATGATGATTATATTTCTGGTAATCTGCAGAATATGCGAGACATAGATGATTTTGCAATTGGCGCTTTACCTTCACGCATTTTTTTTATTAATCCGGAAGGTAAAATTCAAAAAGTATTTGGTAAAAATATGTGGGGATTTATATTGAAAGGCAATCTCTTCAGATGTATCGGCAGAGATGTGGCAAAAGTTGTTGACTCCGGAAAAGTGGTTTATTATGAAAGTGGCGTTGCTCACTTAAAGATGATCTTGTTTAATACTGATAAAGCCGTATTTTATGACGGATGGGCTTTCTATATGTCACGAACCTTAAATGATAAATGTTTCTTTTCATTGGAAAAATTTTTCAAGAAAAATGTTGATTTCATCCCTTTAAAATTCTGTTTAAAAACGGAAGCACCCTTAGCCTATAAAGTGGGAACAGCGGGTTATGAAAGACTAACTTCTGAAGGTTTGGCTCAGATCAGAAATTGTGTTCGCAAATTTAATCTCCAATAACCTCATTCATCACTGGAGAGACCAAAAGCGCAAAGATACTTTCAACTGTACTGATTATCCGAACGCTTTATTTTTTTAGAATCTAACAAGAAACTATTAAAAGATCTTACTCCTTCAATTACAACTTCCCGATATGTTATTTTATTATGTTGAATTTTGAAAACTTTGCTTTCATGTCAATTTTAGAGTTCATTCTCAAAAAAATCACTTGTATGATTTTAAGTTAGAGTTGTCTGAACAATCATTCAACGTTTATAATTTAAAATTCATCATTACCTTCTTATGGTGGTTTTGCCGAGGGTGTTCACCTCTTCCCATAGCGAACAGAGAAGTTAAGCCCCTCATGGCCGATGGTACTGCACAACAATGCGGGAGAGTACGTAGCTGCCATATTCTTTTAAGCCTTTCAGAAATGAAAGGCTTTTTTTATGCCCCTCATTCAACACCCAACACCCAACACTTATAACTTATCAGGGTTTAAATTACTAGGTTGAATTGTTTGCACAATACTTCTAAATGTAAAATAAATTTACTTGACAAAAAATCACTATATTTCAATAATACCAGTCTGGGCTTTTATATTCTCACAATCAGGCTAGAGCATAGATCGTTCAAGAGTGGAACGGTAAATTTCAGGAATCAAAGGGGGATAAAGATAGGGTTACTGTAAAGCAGGTAAATAGTAGATTTTAATTACACTTTTTGGGTCCTTCAACAAACCAAAAACCAAATAATTTTTAACCCCATAAACAAAAGCCATGAATTTATCACGTTCACTTTCCGTAATTATTATTTCTTTTTTTCTCTATTCGTGTAATGCAGAAAAGAAAAATGAAGAAACTTCAACTGTAGCTGAAGATTCAACAGCTATTGTAACAGCAATACCAGAATCAAATTCCACTATTACAACCACCCCACAAACTATGATGGTGGTTAGACATAAAGTAGCTGATTTTGCAAAATGGAAACTTTCTTTCGATGAACCAAGGCATGACAGTATGCGTTTATCCGGAGGAATGCACAGTTACATGGTTGGACGTGGAATGACAGATTCCAACATGGTGATCGTTGCTGTAAAAGCTGATGACCTTGAGAAGGCAAAAACTTTTGGTAAAAGTTCAGAATTGAAAAGTGCCATGCAAAAAGGCGGTGTAATTAGTAAGCCTGTTGCATCCATGATAACATTTACTTACATGGACACTGCTCAAATATCATCAAACATGCGCTCTATGATTATCTTCAACGTTAAGGATTGGAGCACATGGGAGAAAGAGTTTATAAATGGTGCACAGGAAAGAATAGACAACGGGATAGTTACCCGTGCATACGGGCATGATGCAGAAGTTGATAACAAAATTATAGTGGTAACAGCCATTATCGATTCTGCAAAAGCAGTCGCTTACTGGAAATCAGACATGCTTAAAAACCGAAGAGTAAAAGGAGGTGTAATTGGAGAACCAGAAAGATTTAATTATCGAATGGTACAACGGTACTGATCAAAATAGAAAAGCCTTTCAGAAATGAAAGGCTTTTTTTATGTGGCTCATACAAACATCCAACACCAAATATTTCACAGCCAACCACTAGATTGACCTCCTCATTCGCTTTAGTGATTTTTACTAAAATTTCTGTTCTTACAAACTTCTCTGCATTTCCTGCAAATCAAATTTCGGCCATTTGCAGGAAATCATTAGGGAAACGCTTTGGTGACCGGTACTTTTATTCAAACAAAAAATTGATAAAACTGCTTCTTTTCAAAAACTAAAATGTTACGTTATGAAATTCAGAATACTACTTTCCATTGTATGCATAACCTTGTTTTATGGTTGCAAAAAAGACAGCAATGTGATCCCGATTATCCCTGTACACACGCAGGTAAGAACGGCAGACATCTTCGGGCATCCCTTAAATTCAGAAACTCCCTGTTTGAAAAAAATGTATTATGATGACACAAGTGTAGCTGTTCATTTTATCTATGATACCAGTGGCCTGTTAATTTCCGCAGTGTCGAGGAATGCTGGTGTTGAATATGAAAGAGTAATGTTTTATTACGACGCACAAAACCGGCTAAGCCGAATTGATGCAGAGGATGAGTTCATTTTACAATATGGCTCGAATAACCGCATCAGTAAAATGATTTCAAATCAAACAGATACCACCTATTTTACTTATCCATCTTCCAATATGATCATTGCTTACAAATCATACGGAACAAGTGGTGGCGTAATTGATACACTCAAATTTGATAATCAATATAACTTAACAAGTTTTGCTTCCTGGTATGTTGCACCAGGCCTCCCGGATTATCCTAATGGAACGTATACCGTTTCACATCATCCATCTGCAAAAAGCCCTTTTGATAATAACGCAATTGGTGATTTGTATTTTATTATGAGCATTTTCTATAGCGAACTTTTCGAGGGAACCGGACCCAAAGTGATAACCGATATAACATCGGATGGAATATATTATTCGCGGATATCTCTTGTCGATAGTCAGATAAATATCAATCAATATCCGGCTTATCTCAAATACAAACACACCTATGGGAGCAATGTTGAATTTTATGAGTCACATTATGTTTATTCATGTGATTGAGAATTCGTACTCCGCATATGATTTATGGGATTCAACATACTTAGTTTTATAACAATGATAAAAAGCTTTTCGAAGCTTTTTATCATTTTGTGTTGTAGTGAATGTTGATGTTTAATGCAAAGCAAATGCTGACTAAAAAATAGCCCGTCAAACAATCAACCGAGCTCTTTAAATCACTATTTTTTCATTTGCATATCGGCCACTGTAATTTCACATTGGTATAATCGTTGCAATTTTGTATGCACGTTCAATTCCTCATTAACTTACACGTATATGAAAAAGTTTTTTTTGACAGGCCTATTTCATTGTCTCCTAATAAGTGCAATGTTTGCTCAGGTTCCCAAAGACAGTACGTTATATAAACTGGATAGCCTGGCTCATAAAAAAGACAGCACCGGTACACAGGTTAATAATACCAATCCTGCAGCATATAACCCTGTTACCAAAATTAATGGGCGAGACTATTTACTGTTGCTTGGCAGTAATATCAAACAGGGTTTCACTAAACCATTTCATCTTAAAAAAAGAAACCTGTTTGATATTGCGAAATTCAGCCTGGTTGCGGTAGCTGTTGGATTTGCAGACGAACCGATACAAAAAGCAGCATTAAAATGGCGGAACAGTAATGCATCCGTAGGTAAAGTAGGAAAATATATCAGTAATTTCGGAACCACCTATGCCGTGTATACATTGGCAGGTTTAGAAACTTTCGCGCTGATCACCAAAAATCAGAAAGTACATACCACTGTGTTACTTGCCAGTCAATCAATTATTACAGGTGTACTTATCGAATCTTTAGTAAAAACAGTTTCAGGAAGAACACGCCCAAATTATTATGGCGCAAATGTAGAAGCGGAACCCACTTTCAAAGGACCGTTTGCAAGTTCTACCGGTTCAAGTGGTATTAAAAGTAACAGTTCATTTCCATCAGGACATAGTACAGTAGCTTTTGCATTTGCAACTGTGTTTGCAAAGGAATACCAAAATAAACCCATTGTACCCATTCTTGCTTACAGCCTCGCAACTATTGTAAGTGCCAGTCGAATTACAGAAAATAAACACTGGACTACTGATGTTCTCGTAGGCGCAACACTTGGTCATTTAATGGGCAGGCAAATAGTGAATAATTATCACCGTCTTGCCAGTATCAAAGCACAACGGGCAAAAAAACACGGCTCCATTTCCGCAGCTATGCAATACAATTTTGGATCACTCGAACCTGGTATGGTGTATCATTTTCGTTAACTGATAATCCTGCGAGAACAAGCGTATTTAATTTATAGTTGCGGCAACACCAGGCGTTATAATTGCATTAAGCTCAACATACTTTGCTCATATCTGCATTGCCGTACAAGTGAGTGACACAACGATGTTCAATAGCATTACAAGTGTCTGGTAACTATTCTACCTTAATTTCATCCACAAATAACTATACATTAAAGCAGAAGATTTTGCTCGTTGATCATTGGTAGATGAACCAGCGTGGCCACCTTCTGTATTCTCATAATAATAAACCGGATATCCCATATCCAGCATTTTCGCCACCATCTTTCGTGCATGTCCCGGGTGAACGCGATCATCGCGGGTTGATGTTGTGAAAAAAACTTCCGGGTATTTCATATCTTTTTTTATATTCTGATAAGGAGAGTATTTTTGTATGTATGCCCATTCTTCCGCTTTATCAGGATCACCATATTCGCCCATCCAGCTTGCACCAGCCAATAATTTATGATAGCGCTGCATATCTAACAAGGGTACAGCGCACACCACGGCATTATATAAATCCGGACGTTGTGTAAAGGCAACACCCACCAATAATCCACCGTTGCTGCCGCCATAGATTCCCAGGTGTTTACTGGAAGTGATCTTTCTATTGATAAGGTCTTCCGCTACGGAATGAAAGTCATCATACACATACTGACGTTTTTCTTTTAATCCTGCCAGGTGCCAACGTGGACCAAATTCTCCACCACCCCGAATATTTGCTAAAATATATACACCACCTTTTTCTAACCATGATGTGCCGATAACTGCGGAATAAACGGGCAGCGACGGAACTCTAAATCCACCATAAGCATACATTAATGCGGGATGGCTGCCATCATATTTAAGGGACTTTTTACTAACCACAAAATATGGAATCAATGTACCGTCCGTTGATGTAGACTTATACTGTTCAACTTTATATTTTGTGCCATCAAAGAAAGCAGGTAGTGATTTTAAGCGGGATACGCTGTTATTTCCTGCATTGGCAGAATAGATTGTACTGGGAGAAAGAAAATTTGTAAAGATGAAAAAATAATTATCTGAAAATTCATCCGTTGCGGCAATTTCTATCGTTCCAAAATCCGGAGCTTTAACTTTTTGCTTATTCCAACCCTTATCAAAATGAGTATAGATGTACAATTCATTTTTTACATTATTGAGAATATTCACAAGCAGTTTATTTTTTGTGATGCTTACACTGGTAACACTCGAAAATTCATCTGGTTCATAAATCAATTCTATTCTTTTTTTACCTTTAAGAAGATCAGAAAAATTGGCAC
>JBKJSZ010000046.1:0-23526 GCA_046593675.1 Ferruginibacter sp. | reverse complement strand
ATCCAATTTTTTTTGCGATCATTCCTCTTACTGTAATTCCTTTTGTATTAATATATAAAGTATTTGGATTGTCTGTTTCTTTGCCAACCTGAAAATTGAGTACCGGATTTACAACAAGAAAAAAATCTTTCGTATGTACTTCATAAAAATTTGCAGGAGTTGTATAGAACCGTTTTAAAACAGGCCTTTTACTATTAAATGATTCGGGTATTTCCGGAAGCCATTCGCTGTTAATCATCTTCAGGCTTTCTATATTGTATTCATCAATTTTGGTAAGATGGTAATTTTTAAAATTTGTACTGCGAGGATCTTCCGTTCCGATCAAACCGTTTTTTACACTATCGATCTGTAAAATTTCCTCTACAATATTTTTTCTGCTGTAAGGTTTTGTTGCAGAAAAATTAAGATGCGTAAATTTTGATTGTTTTATTTCGAGCCGGTCCATCAAATGATACTCTTTACTTCCAAAAGGAATAAAAGTAGATTGAGCAGATGCGACCGAAACGTTAAGTATAATAAGGATGACCAACAAGGCTTTCGTAAATTGCATGTAGTTTGTTTTAAGAATCTATAATTTCAAGATATGCAAAAATATCTCTTTAAGAACATACAGTTGGTGAATGAAGGAAAAACTGAGATAAAAGATCTTCTTATTGAAAATGAGCGTATAGAAAGAATAGATAATACTATCAGTCCTAAGGGAAATGTACATGAAATCAACGGTGAAGGATTACACCTGATGCCTGGCTGCATAGATGATCAGGTGCATTTCCGGGAACCGGGCTTGACGCACAAAGCCACTATTGAAACCGAAAGTAAAGCCGCCGTCGCTGGTGGTGTAACTTCTTTTATGGAAATGCCTAATACCATTCCAAACGCATTAACAAGAAATATTTTAGAAGAAAAATACAAGATTGCCTCACGTTACTCGTCTGCC
This sequence comes from Ferruginibacter sp., assembly GCA_046593675.1. Lineage (GTDB taxonomy): Bacteria > Bacteroidota > Bacteroidia > Chitinophagales > Chitinophagaceae > Ferruginibacter. The sequence goes on along the minus strand of JBKJSZ010000046.1, from coordinate 22,589 downwards.
AATTATAGTTTTTTTATGGGCGTGAGTAATAATAATGCAGAAGAAGTTTTGCAAACCAATAAATTTAAAAATTCTATTTGCGGAATTAAAATTTTCCTGGGCAGCAGCACCGGATCAATGCTGGTGGATAATTACGTGGCATTAAATAAAATTTTTGAAGGAAGCGAAATGCTTATAGCCACACATTGCGAAGATGAACGCATCATTAGAAATAATTATAATAATTTAAAATCCATTAAACCAAATCTGGAACCTTCCGATCATCCGCTGATACGCGATGCTGATGCATGTTTCGAATCATCACTCGCTGCTATTCAACTTGCAAAAAAATACAACAGCCGTTTGCATATTCTACATATAAGCACAGAAAAAGAATTGCAATTGTTCAGCAATATGCTGCCGTTGCAGGAAAAAAGAATCACCTCCGAAGTGTGTGTGCATCATCTTCATTTTACTAATAAAGACTATACAACTTTAGGATATCAGATTAAATGTAATCCGGCTATTAAATATCCTTCTGACAAAGAAGCTTTGTGGAAAGCCTTGTTAGATGACAGGCTGGATGTAATTGCCACAGATCATGCACCACATCTTTTAGAAGAAAAAAACGGTCCGTATGAACAGGCACATGCAGGTTTACCATTAGTTCAGCATCCCTTATTATTAATGCTGCATTATTATAAAACCGGCAAAATCAGTATTGAAAATATTGCCAGAAAAATGAGCCATGCCGTAGCAGATTGTTTTCAGATCAAAGAAAGAGGTTATATCAGAGAAGGATATTTTGCAGATGTAGTATTAGTAAATACGCATCAGGCAACTATAGTTACACAAAATAATTTATTATATAAATGTGGTTGGAGCCCGTTAGAGAATTTTCATTTTCCCTGCCAGATTGAGGCAACATTTGTAAATGGAAATAAATTGTATGAAAACGGTATCGTTGATGCATCTGTGAAAGGAAAACGTTTAGAGTTTAATCGAATGTAAAATATGGAGACTGATAAAACCACTCTTGCCGACTTGTCTGTCTTCCATGTTGAAGAAGAATTTTCTATTTTTCAAAAAATAAATTTCACGCGTACCACAAAAGGAAAGCAACAACTTAAAAAAAATCTAAGTACAACTTTAAACACATTAGAAGAAATTGCGGATATACAAGATACAATCAAAAGAGTAGAAACTGAATCAGAACGCTGGCCACAACACATCAGCAACGGAACCTTGATGGTGGTGGAGCAATTTTTTGAATCAGTCATTGATCCGATTCCTGCAAATCCTACTAATCTGTCTGCACTCTCTTACCGATATTTACATGCTCCTGATTTTTCCCTGATTAAATATTCTGCAGGTCATTGTTTCGATTTCATCAAGGGAATGAAATCATTTATACTATTATTTGGAGATGACAATCCGAAACCATTACAATCATTACTTACAGCAGCAAAAATATTTCTGGACCATCCATCGTTAAAAAATATTACAGAAAAAACAACGTTTGAAAATTATACGATTAGCGAAATTTTAGCACTCGCCTACTTCTTGCGGTATAAATTTAAAAATCAAACTTTGCATTTGATTTCCATGTACGCACAATTAGATGCCTGGTATTCTATGGCGAAATGCAAAAAACATTTTCAATTAAATTTTCCTGATTTTACAGACAGCGAAAAACCGTTCTTAGAAGTAGAAGGTTTATACCATATTCTTCTGGAAAATCCAGTCTCCTACGAATTAGAACTCAATGAAAAATCAAATTTCATTTTTTTAACCGGAGCGAACATGGCTGGTAAAAGCACATTTATCAAGTCAATTGGTGCAGCCGTTTATTTAGCGCACATAGGCATGCCTGTTCCGGCAAAAAAAATGAAACTCGGAATGTTTGACGGATTATTAAGTAACATAAACGTGATGGATAATCTGACGAAAGGCGAAAGTTATTTTTATAATGAAGTGCAGAGAATAAAGGCAACCATAAACAGGATCAACAATGGAAAAAAATGGTTGATTCTTATAGACGAATTATTTAAAGGAACGAATGTGCAGGATGCGATGAAATGCAGCATTGCCGTAGTAGAAGGATTTATAAAAATGCATAATTCTATATTCATACTTTCCACGCATCTGTATGAAATAAGTGAATCACTCACACAATATGAAAATATTTCTTTTCATTTTTTTGAAACCAGTATTGAAAATGATCAGCTCCAATTCAATTATCAGTTAAAACCAGGCATCAGCAATGATCGTATAGGTTATCTCATCTTGAAACAGGAAGGCGTTGTAAAAATGTTGAATGATCTGTAATATTTATCTGGTTCTTTTTTTTTATTTTCCTGATAATATCTTTTACGCAAGGTTAGTTGTGTAATAATGCTGAATATTATTTTCTGAAAATATAACCGAATATCAAATCCTTTTTTCACCGTTCAGAGGCTGTTTTAAAAACACTTTTAACTGTTTGAATCACCGAAATAATCTTATCGGCAGAATATATTTTAGCAACAAAAATGTTGGTCAAAACTTTTGGAAGTGCTGTATATGGAGTAGAAGCAATTACGATTACAGTTGAAGTAAATGTAAATAACCAGGGACAAAATTATTATATCGTAGGGTTACCGGACAATGCGGTTAAGGAAAGTTTACAACGTGTGGAGAGCGCTATTAAAAGCAACCATTTATATATGCCACGTACAAAACTGGTTGTTAATCTTGCACCGGCAGATATTCGTAAAAGCGGTACTGCATTCGATCTTGCTATTGCCATTGGCACATTAGCGGCAACAGAACAATTACCATCCGATGCTATTGCAGAATATATTATTATGGGTGAATTAAGTCTGGATGGAAGTATACGGCCTATCAAAGGTGCATTACCAATTGCCATACAGGCCGCCCGCGAAAATTTTAAAGGGCTGATCGTTCCATTGTGCAATGCAAGAGAAGCTGCATTAGTTAATAAAATACCGGTGTATGGTGTTTCTCATCTTGAAGAGGTTATGAAATTTTTTCTTGGTGAAAATAATATCGAACCAACCATTGTAAATACTGAGGAAGAATTTTCTAATGCACAAATAAATTTTGATATAGATTTTTGTGATGTAAAAGGACAGGAAAATATCAAACGTGCCTTAGAGATCGCGGCTTCAGGAGGGCATAATGCCATCTTGATCGGGCCACCCGGTGCAGGTAAAACCATGCTCGCCAAACGTTTGCCCACCATACTTCCGCCGCTTACATTACCAGAAGCATTAGAAACAACAAAAATTCATAGTGTTGCAGGAAAATTACCGGAGAATGCAACACTGGTGAATAAACGGCCATTCAGAAGTCCACACCACACTATTTCTGATGTGGCATTAGTTGGCGGTGGCGGTAATCCGCAGCCGGGAGAAATTTCATTGGCACATAATGGCGTTTTGTTTTTAGATGAATTACCTGAATTCAAAAGAACAGTACTGGAAGTTATGCGCCAACCGATGGAAGAAAGAAAAGTTACCATCTCACGTGCAAAAATTGCATTGGATTTTCCTGCTAGTTTCATGCTCATTGCCAGCATGAATCCATGTCCTTGCGGATTTTATAATCATCCGGAAAAAGAATGTACCTGTGTACCGGGAACTGTTCAAAAATATCTTAATAAAATATCAGGTCCGCTGTTAGATAGAATCGATTTGCATGTGGAAGTAACTCCTGTACCTTTTAATGAATTATCGTCTGTACAGGAATATGAAAAAAGTATTTCCATCCGCCAGAGAGTCATTAAAGCCCGCATGATTCAGGCAAAACGATTTGCAGATCAGGAAAATATTTATTGCAATGCCCAGATGAGTAGCCGAATGATAAAAGAAATGTGTGTACTCGATCAGGTTAGCAGTAATTTATTAAAGACGGCCATGGAAAAATTGAATTTATCTGCCAGGGCATATGATCGTATCATTAAAGTAAGCCGAACGATTGCCGATCTTAATAATAGTGAAATGATTAAAGCAGAACATCTGGCAGAAGCTATTCAGTATCGCAGCCTTGACAGAGAAGGTTGGTCTGCATAATATTATCTGATGCCGTAAACTGCCTTTCAGTCATATGAATTAATTTGTATGATAATTGATTAAGTCAGTCAACATCACCATCACATTTTATGAAGATTTTATTACATTATTTAAAGCCACATAAATGGCTGGTCGTTTTTACATTAATTCTTGCTGGTATCAATATTGGTTTCTCTTTAGTGGATCCTATTTTACTCGGAAAACTGGTTAATCTGGCCAATGATCATAGTTCCTCAGGACATTCATTTTCTGAAAATAAATTTTTCTGGCAATATGATCATGTTACAAGGAATGGCAAGCCATATCTGTCATTAGGCGTTTTTTACATTTTATTATTCTCTATTTCTGTTGCGATGATAAGCCGTATTGCCAAAGCTTTTCAGGATTATTTTATGAACCTGGTCATTCAGAAATTCGGGGCAAGGGTATTTACAGATGGATTGCAGCACGCTATGAAATTACCTTATCAGCAATTTGAAGATCAGCGAAGCGGAGAAACATTATCTGTATTAACAAAAGTTAGATCTGATGTAGAAAAATTCATGATCAATTTCATCAACATTTTATTTGGAGTGGTTATAGGCGTTGTTTTCGTTTTTGTATATGCCGCCTTGTATATCAACTGGAGAATTCCGGTAGCTTATCTTGTAGGAATTGTGGTACTTACTTTCATAACAAATAAATTAAGTAAGAAGATAAAAATTATTCAAAAAAATATTGTGGGAGAAACCACTGCCCTTGCCGGCTCCACTACAGAATCTTTAAGAAATATTGAACTTGTAAAAAGCCTTGGCCTTACCAAACAGGAAGTTAGCCGTCTCAATAAAAATACCTACAAGATCCTTGGTTTGGAATTGAAGAAAGTAAAAAGGATCAGAAGTATTTCATTTGTACAAGGTACTCTGGTAAATACTTTAAGGCAGGTAATTTTGCTGATTTTAATGTGGTTGATTTTCGGCAATCAAATGGATGCTGGTCAACTGGTAACCATGCAGATTTTTTCTTTCTTCATTTTCGGGCCTTTACAGGAAATCGGAAATATATTATTGTCTTATCGCGAAGCTGAAGCATCCTTAAATAATTTTAATAATCTGATGCAAAAAGCACCGGAGCCTGAACCTGCAAATCCTAAATCATTAGGTAAAATAAATACTTTGTCATTTAAAAATGTTTCTTTTCAACACCAGACAGCTTCTCATAAAGCCATTGAAAATATTTCTTTTGATGCACACATTGGTGAAACAATTGCATTTGTGGGCCCGAGTGGCAGCGGTAAATCAACATTAATGAAATTACTGGTTGGATTATACCGACCGCAGGAAGGAAAAATTTTATATAATGGCCTTGATGAAAATGAAATACATTTTGATGATCTCCGAAATCAGATTGGTTTTGTAACACAGGACACCAATCTTTTCAGTGGTACAATTAAAGAAAATTTAATGTTCGTAAATCCATCTGCAACAGAAAAAGATTTATTGGCTGCATTGCATAAGGCATCCTGCGATAATATGTTGGCAAGAGCAGAGAAAGGTGTAAATACTATGATCGGCGAAGGTGGATTAAAATTATCCGGCGGAGAAAAACAAAGATTATCCATTGCACGGGCATTGTTACGCCAACCGCATTTATTAATTTTTGATGAGGCTACTTCTGCACTTGATTCTATAACAGAAGAAGAAATAACGAACACTATAAAAGAAGTTTCAGACAAAGCAAACCAGATCACTATACTCATTGCCCATAGGCTAAGTACCATCATGCATTCAGACAGAATATATGTTTTGGAAAAAGGTGATGTAGTGGAAACAGGAACGCATGAATCATTGATCGCTGAGAAAGGATTATATTTTGCAATGTGGCGGCAGCAGATCGGTGAAAGAAAAAAAGCAGATACTATAGTGCCTGCAAAAATGTAAACGGAAATACCGTTAAAAATAAAAAATGAGCAGCAGGCCAACACCCAATCATTTCTGGAGCATTTTTACCATGCGTTGTCCGAGATGCCGCAAAGGAAACATGTTCGTTGACAATAATTCTTATAAAAAATTATCATTGAAACATATTTTTGACATGCATGATCATTGCCCGGTGTGTCATCAAAAATTTGATCTTGAACCAGGTTTCTGGTATGGAACAGCCTATGTTAGTTATGCATTGGCCGTGGCACTGTCTGTAACTACATTCGTTGCGTGGTTGTTGTTATTCGGAGTAGGTTTTGATGATAACAGAATTTTTTACTGGCTCATCATCAATGCCGTTCTTCTGGTAATTTTACAACCCTGGATGATGCGACTCAGCCGGGTAATTTACATACGTTTTTTTGTAAGTTACGATCCTGATTATGGTGATACGAAACCTGTAAAATTTTAATAATTACAAGGGAACAATATGAAGAAGATGCTGTTTGTTTTTTGCCGTAATAAATTTCCCGTAACCATAACCTAATGCGAACCCTAAAGGATAATCACTTACCCAATGCACGCCGTTATTGATCATGGCAAGACTACATAATAATGCAACTCCATAACCAACCGGTTTAATCCATTTTTTTTCTTTGTAATTTTCTGATAAGATTGTTATGCCTGCAATTATTGTGGCCATGTGCCCCGATGGAAATGCATCATAACGCGATTTATTATTTTGAAATGCATTCCATGTTGGAAAAGGCCGCCACTCACCTCTTGAAGAAACAGCCTCTGAAGATGTTTCCCGACCCGTAGAATATTTCAGGATTTGTGTTCCAGCTCCCAATGCAATAAACGATTGTATTAACAGGCTAGCAGTTGTTAACGCTCTTTTATCATGAGATATTTTCCCTTTTATAAAAAGTCCTGCAGCTATAAAAAATACAGTAGATCCTTGGCCAATATTATAAATCGCTGTATTAAAATTCCGGGGAAGCTTGCCGATATTCGTTTGTTTTTTTCCTGTGTTAATAGTAAAAACCGGATCATAATTTTGAATGGATGAAATGCCGTTTCTTCTACTTAATGATTGAATAGCATTCGTTATAACCGGATCAAGTGCGTATAAAATAGCCGTTGCGCCTGCAATAATGACAATCTTATATAAATTATTTTTCTGAAAAGATTGATGAATATATCCAACTGTGTTAGATGGAATATCTGTTATAAATGAGTAGTGATTTGGATTTTTCCAGTTTACTCTTTTATTCTGAGTCAATGAATCTGATTGTGCGAATAAAAAAAGCGGCAGTACCGATAAAACAAAAATCATTAACCGTCTCATTATCTTTTTTTTCTTCGATCTAATTTTTGTTGAATTTTATATCCTAACCAGGCAGTTCCTGCACCTAGAATTGCGCCTGCTAAAACATCGCTTGGATAATGAACACCCTGATATACTCTTGACCAAGCCATGGCGCCTGCATAAATAAATGAAGGAATTACAATAATTGGTTTTCTATATCTTAAAGAAAGTGACATAGCTAAATTGAATGCTGCGGAAGTGTGACCTGAAGGAAAACTGGAACCTCCTGCAATCGCATTCCTTTTTATTACTTCGGAAGGATATTTATCAAACGGTCTTCGCTCTTTAAATAAACGTTTGAATCCAGTGGTTGCAGCCGCATTTAATAAATAAGATCCCGCCACATATAAAGCATCAGTTTTTAAGTTCTTATCATGTGTAAAAATTCCGGCAGCTAATAAACTAAGCGGTATGCCAATTGTTACAGGTGTAATAGAGTTTGCCGTAAAAGATGCAAGTGAGTTTTTAAAGCAGGTAGGATGTTCATTTATGGATTCTGCCAGTTCAACATCTACATTCTGCGCATTTACAAATGAGGAAAAAAATAAGCTTTGCAAAAGTAAAATTGTACATGACTTTTTCATCAGATTATTTTTGTAAATCTAATCCTTACTAACCATTTGATATTTGCGTTAACGAATCATTACAATAAGCTTAATTAATATTTTCAATGATCCCTGCAATTCCTTGTCCGCCGCCTACACATGCTGTTACAATTCCATATTTTTTGTTCAGCCTTTTCATATCATGTGTAAGTTGAATCGTGAGTTTACAGCCCGTACAACCTAATGGATGTCCTAATGCAATGGCGCCTCCATTAATATTTACTTTAGAAGGATCTAAATCCAGTTCCCGCATTACAGCCAATGATTGAGAAGCGAAAGCTTCATTTAATTCAATCAGGTCAATATCATTTAAGGTCATATTAGCCTGCTTCAATACTTTTGGAACGGCTTCCACAGGGCCCATTCCCATAATTCTCGGATGAATACCTGCACTGATAGCACTCACCAATCGTGCAATAGGTTTCAAGCCCAATTCATTTACCATTTTATCACTCATCACAATTACAAACGCAGCACCATCACTTGTTTGAGAAGAATTTCCGGCAGTAACCGATCCATCTAAAGCAAATGCCGGCTTTAACTTCGCCAATACGTCAACCGTTGTATCTGTGCGAACACCTTCATCTGTATCAATTACAATTTTCTTTTTTTGTTTTTTGTTTTTTTCATCCAGAAATAGTTGTTCAACTGTTATGGGAAATATGCCATCTTTAAAATATCCATTCGCAATGGCATGAGCGGCTTTCTGATGACTGTTATAACTAAACAGATCCTGATCTTCACGAGATATATTATATTCTTTTGCTACTGCTTCTGCAGTTAATCCCATGCTTAAATAATAATCAGGTTCATCTGATGCGATGGAATAAGCGGGAACTGTTTTCCATCCTGCTGTTGGAACAAGACTCATACTTTCCGTTCCACCGGCAATAATACATTCATTCATTCCCGAACGGATTTTAGCAGTAGCCATGGCAATACTTTCTAAACCACTGGCGCAATACCGATTGATTGTGATGCCCGGCGCATGAAAACCTACAGCTCTTGCAGCAATTATTCTTCCTACCTGTAAACCTTGCTCTGCCTCAGGCACTGCATTACCAACAATTACATCATCTACTCGTTTAGGATCCAATTGCGGAACACTGGCAAGCAATCCCCGAATTACATCAATGGCCAGATCATCAGGCCTTGTAAAACGAAAACCACCTTTTTTACTTTTGGCAATGGCGGTCCGAAATCCCGCTACTATATAGGCTTCTGTCATCATAATTATTTTTGAATAGTTGTTTATGCAACTTTTGTACTCAAAGATAAAATTTCAGCATCAAAACAAAAAACCAAAATCGTTGCTAATTTGCATCGTGTACTATTTTATCCGAGATATTCTTTTCCGGTTTGATGCAGAGAAGGTTCATCACTTCTCTATGAAATGCCTGAAATTTTTTTTCTCAATTCCACTCTTCGGCCATTTATTAAAGGCAACATTTAAGAATTCAGGAACTCCTGTTTCCCTTTGCGGCATTAACTTCCCAAATATAGTTGGACTGGCAGCAGGATTCGATAAAAATGCTTTGTACCTGAAAGAGATAGAAGCTTTAGGTTTTGGATCTGTTGAAATAGGAACAGTGACACCGCTTCCACAAAATGGAAATGATACACCACGCCTATTCCGGTTACCAGATGATAAAGCCATCGTAAACCGAATGGGATTTAATAATGATGGTGCCCAAAAAATAGCCATAAGATTACAAAACTGGAAAAAGAAAAACAGCCAGTTGATCATTGGCGCCAACATTGGAAAAAATAAGAATACTGCAAATGAAAATGCCTGGCAAGATTATGAAAAATGCTTTCTTATTTTACAACCTCATGCAGATTATGTTGTGGTAAATGTAAGTAGTCCTAACACACCGGGCTTACGTGATCTTCAAACCAACTTTTCGCTTGAAAAAATTCTCAACAATCTTGTTAGACACAATCGCAGATCGCAAATTCCAAAACCATTATTTTTGAAATTATCTCCGGATATAGATCTTCAGACATTTGATGAAATATTAGAACTATGTATTAACATAGGCTTAGATGGAGTAATTATTTCCAACACAACTATAAGCAGAGAGAATTTAAAAAGTCCATCAACAAAAATACAGGAGATTGGAGCGGGTGGTTTAAGTGGCAAACCTTTAATACGATCCTCTACAGATCTTGTAAAATATGCGCATGAAAAAATTAAAAACAAAATGGTGATCATCGCAAGTGGTGGAATTTTTAATGAGGAGGATGCAAAACAAAAATTATCGGCCGGCGCATCGCTCATACAGGTTTGGACGGGCTTTATTTATGAAGGTCCATATATTGTAAAGAAAATGCTGAGAAATATTTAACTGCAAAGCAATACTGCAGCTACTATGCCTGCAGTTTCTGTTCTTAATCTATTCTCACCTAAACTCACCGGGATAAAATCTTTCGCCTGTTCAATTTCTTTTGAAGTAAAATCTCCTTCCGGACCAATCAAAATAAGATTGGTAGATTTTTTTTCTATTTCTTTCAGATTTATTTTAGTAGAATTTTCACAATGAGCAATCAGTTTAATTTCCTGTTTCGCATTTTGAATATAATCAGAATATTTCACAGGTTCCAGTAAATTTGGTTTCCAGTATTGATGACTTTGAAGCATAGCACTTATAAGAATACCATTCATCCTTTCAGACCGGAAGTATTGCTTTTCTGTTCTTTCACAAATTAAAGGAACTACTTCTGCAATACCTACTTCTGTTGCTTTTTCCAGGAACCATTCCAATCGGCTTGCATTTTTCAATAATGAAATAGCAATGGTTATTTTTTTATCATTTGAAATTTGATTTATTTTCTCCGTTATGTTTACAGAACATTTTTTTTTATGATTATCTATTATCAGCGCATTGGCAAGTATTCCTTTTCCATCTGTAAGTTGAATGGTTTCACCTGGTTCCATTCTTAACACCTGAGCTATATGCTTAGAAGTTTCTTCATTCAGTACAATATTATCCGGATTTAAATTTTCACAATAAAACAATGGTAACATGCCTGAAATTTTATGCGCTAACATACAAATAAAAAAGAGCATGAATTTCATGCTCTTTTAATAATATTTTTTTCTAATTAAAATGGATTTTCTTCATCATACTGTTCATCATTCATTTTACTGCCTTTTTCAATATACATTTTAGCGGATCCACCCTCATCTACACCTGAAACCCGCTTCCAGTTTCCGCCACCGGATGGCATTGATCCACTATTGTTACCACTCTCAAAACTAGTATCATCTTCCACAAATTTTTGTATATGCAACTGTGCCCGGAGTTTTATGGTTTCCAGGCTACCATTTCTATGTTTTGCAATTTTTACATGCGTTTCTCCTTTATTACTTTCTCCCATTTCGTTTGCAGAGATATCGTAATATTCAGGACGATATAAAAACATAACCATATCAGCATCCTGTTCAATGGCACCGGATTCACGCAGGTCACTCAACTGCGGCATCTTATTACCTTCTTTTCTTTTTTCCACCTCACGACTTAACTGCGACAATGCGATGATGGGCACCTGTAATTCTTTTGCCAGACTTTTCAGGTCTCTTGATATACGGCTGATTTCCTGTTCACGGTTACTGTTTCTATCGGCACTTCCACTCATCAATTGGAGATAATCAATGATGATCATACCAATATTATGTTTATTTTTTAATCGTCTGCATTTAGCACGCAATTCAAATATGTTTAATGCGGCAGAATCATCAATAAAAATGGGTGCCTTACTCAAACGTTCAATTCCACGTTTATACAATTGCTTCATTTCATGCTCTTCCAGTTTTCCACGGGAAATTTTTTCGAGCATGATTTCGCTTTCTGCACTTAATATACGTTGCACTAACTGGCTGCTGCTCATCTGTAAACTAAAAAATCCAACGCCAACAGGTTTTGTCGGATTCAAAGCAGCATTACGCGCCAGGTTTAAAGCAAAAGCTGTTTTACCAACGGATGGCCTTGCCGCCAGAATGATAAGATCTGTAGGTTGCCAGCCATATGTGATTCTGTCCAATGAACGGAAACCTGTGGGTACACCGGTGATATCATCCTCCCGGTTTCGCATATCTTCAATACGCTGTAATGTTTTAACCAACACCGAATCGATGCTGTCAAAATTTTTACGAAGGTGATTATTGGTGATCTCAAAAAGTTTGGTTTCTGCTTCATCCAGCATATCAAAAACATCGGTGCTGTCTTCATAAGCATCACCAATAATTTCACCACTTATACGAATCAATTCACGCTGAATAAATTTTTGTAATACAATCCGGCAATGCGCATCAATATTGGCACTTGATACTACTGAATTAGTAAGTTTGGAAACAAAATAAGCTCCGCCTACAAATTCAAGATCTCCTTTAAATTTTAATTCTTCCACAACCGTCAGCAAATCAATAGGCAAACTCTTTATTGCAAGTGATTGCATCGCTTTATAAATCCGCTGGTGAACCTCTACATAAAAACATTCCGGCTTCAATAATTCCACTACTGTATCAAAGGCACTTTTTTCCAGCATAATAGCGCCCAAAATGGCTTCTTCCAATTCTTTGGCCTGTGGCGGTATTTTGCCAAATACCATATTCCCGGTTTCCATAGGACCTTTTAGACGAACGGTACGATTTTTATTCAGGTTAGTAAAATCCATACTCTTATTTTAAAACCACATTTATGTATGCGGCAAATGCTGTTAGTAATTGATTTGGGTTACCAGCAAACAACTTTTGTTAGGTTAATTCTGCCGGGCGGCTAAGGTAAATCCGTAACGCAGATTCTCAATGCACACTTATCTGTTATTAACTTTATTTGTAGAGATATCCACGCTAATTCACATGTAAAATTAGCTTATTCACACCTTATAAACGGCATTATGCACATTCTTTTTATTGAGCCGTATTGTCTTTATCAAATTTGTTCACATAAAAACATACAAAAGATTTCTTTTTGTTCACCTTTATAATTTTTTTTCTGTTTGATTATACAACAACGATTGCATAGATTATGAGGCTTCATTTAAGCATAGAGCTAAAGGGCAATCAGTATATTTGCGGCGAAAATATTTTTAAATGACGATCTCTTATAATTGGCTGCTTGAATATCTACCTGTTTCAAATAGTGATATTTCAATATCCATACAACCTGAATCACTTTCTGCCATACTTACGTCCATTGGGCTTGAGGTAGAAAGTTTGCATAAATCTGAAACTATTAAGGGCGGACTTCGTGGATTGATTGTAGGAGAAGTGATGACTTGTGAAAAACATCCGGATGCAGATAAATTAAAAATTGCAACCGTACATATTGGAACTGAAATATTAAATATTGTATGTGGTGCGGCAAATGTTGCAACAGGTCAAAAAGTTATTGTAGCGCCTGCAGGTACAACGATTTATCCATTTTCAGGTGGCGAGATTAACTTAAAGAAAACGAAAATACGGGGTGAAGAAAGTAATGGAATGATTTGCGCCGAGGATGAAATTGGTTTATCAGACGACCATAACGGAATTATTATTTTACCTGCATCTGCAATAGCCGGTACACCTGCCTCTGAAATTTATGCTTCTGAAGAAGATTTTATTTATGAGATCGGGCTCACTCCAAACCGTACCGATGCCATGAGTCATTTCGGTGTAGCCCGTGATGTTTGCGCATACCTGAGCCATCATCTCAAAAAAATCATTCAACCTGTATTACCTTCCGATCATATTGAAATAAAAACAGGAACGTCAGGCATTGATGTAAAAATTGAAGATAGCAAGGCGTGCATGCGGTACAGCGGCATTCTTATAAACGGTATTGATGTAAAAGAAAGTGACGACTGGCTGAAAAATAAACTCCAGGCAATTGGTGTAAAGCCTATCAACAATATAGTTGATATCACTAATTTCATTTTACATGAGAGTGGACAACCTTTACATGCCTTTGATGCGGACAAGATCTCAGGAAAAAAAATAATGGTAAAACATGCAACCGAGGGATGTAAATTTATTACGCTGGATGAAAAAGAGAGAACATTATCTGCACATGATCTTTTGATCTGCAATGAAAATGAACCTATGTGTATTGCAGGAGTGTATGGAGGAAGGAACAGCGGCGTTACAAAAAATACTAAAAACATCTTTCTGGAAAGTGCCGCCTTTTCTGCAGAATCCATTCGTAAAACATCCGTTTCCTTACAGCTTCGAACAGATGCGGCCACACGTTTTGAAAAGGGAACAGATATCAGTAAAACAGCAGATGTTTTAAAACGAGCGGCTTCGCTTATCCTGAAAATGGCAGGAGGAAATATTTCCGGCAATCTGATTGATTTGTATCCTTCTCCTGCTCCATCCGTAAACATAACCTTACATTTCTCCTTCGTAAGAAAATTAAGCGGGAAAAAATATGCAGAAGAAGACATCATTCAAATACTACTGGCATTAGGTTTTGAAATTGTAGAAAAGAATGAGGAAAGTATATTAATAAAAGTTCCGTCATATAAAAGTGATATTCTTCACCAGGCAGATCTGGTAGAAGAAATTATGCGTATTGATGGGCTGGATAATATTCCTATTCCTTCAGCTATTACCATAACTCCTTCGGTAGAAAAATTGGCCACAAAAGCAAACGTAAGAGAGAAGATCAGCCAGTATTTATCCGCTTCCTGCAATGAAATTTTTACAAACAGTATCACCAACTCGGCTTTGTACAGCGATGCGCTCATACAATCTTCTGTAAAAATGATAAACAGTTTAAGCACAGAACTGGATGTACTTCGCCCGGAAATGATGAACAGTGGACTGGCCGCTGTATCGTATAATATCAATAGAAAAAATAATGATTTGCGCTTTTATGAATTCGGCAAAACGTATAGCCGTTCGGGTTCAGATTATGTAGAAACAGAACATTTGTCTATTTATATAACAGGAAATATTGCGGAGAATGATTGGAACCATACATCACATAAAGCATCTTTATTTTATATAAAAGGAATGTTGCAATCTGTATTTGATATCATTGGTGCAAAAGATATTGCTTTTATTCCTTCTATGATGGAGAATTTACAGAATGCCTTACAGATACAGTATAGAAAAAAAATAATCGGAATTTGCGGTCAGGTGTCATCATCTGTATTACAAAAACATGATATCAGGCAGGCCGTATATTTTGCAGATATAGAATGGATGCACTTGATGGATGAAAAGAAAAATGAGAAGTATCAGGAAATTTCTAAATTTCCATCTGCAGAACGAGACCTAGCCCTGGTTGTTGATAAAAAAGTTGCCTATGCAGATATCGAAAAAGCAACAAAGAAATTAAAAATCCTTAATTTAACTGCTGTTAGGCTGTTTGATGTTTTTGAAAGTGAAAAATTAGGGAATGACAAAAAATCAATGGCGGTAAATTTCAGTTTTTCAGATGAAACTAAAACTCTAACTGATACAGAAATAGATGGAATGATGCAGCAATTGGTGCAGGTATATGAAAAAGAATTAAATGCTGAAATAAGAAGTTAATGAGTATGATAGAGCAGATAAAAAGGATACAACAAAAACTTCAGCTAAGGTTGAAAGAAATTGGCCTGCTCCGTAAACAAACAGAATCACAATCTCGCTTAATTGAATCCCTGAAACAACAGCATTTGGAATTGCAATCAACGATAGAAACTTTACAACAACAAAATGCCATTCTGAAAGCAGCCGCCGGAGGCATGAATGAACAGGATAAAAAACAACTGGAACAAACCATCAACAAATATTTGAAAGATATTGATAAATGCATGGCACTTCTATCTGAATAAATTATGTCTGAACTTATTCCCATAAATATATTGATCGGCGACAGAACGTATCGTATCAAAACAGAACCTCAAAATGAGGAAACGATCCGGAAAACCCTGAAACTGATCAATGATAAAATTCTGGAATATAAAACCCAGTTTGCCGGAAAAGATATGCAGGATTATATTGCCATGGTTATCATCTGGTTTGCCACACAATCCGGTGATTCCGAAAATGGCGTTTCCGGAAAAGAGATTCTGGAAGCACTTTCCAAGATGGAACACCAACTGGATAATTTATAGCTGCGTGCTTTCTGACTGGCTTTCAACACTCTCGTTTGGAAGCCACAAAATTCTTTATCTTCGCCCCTTATCCATATTACCATTAATTCAGGAGTAGGATGAAATATTTATTGACACAGATTAAAACGAAAATTTTACATGGAGCCTTATATAATGTATATTATTATTGGAGTAGCTGCATTGGTTGTAGGTATTCTTTTAGGAAAATTAATTTTTGCAAAAGACACTAAAAAACAGGTTGAAGACGCTAAAGCACAAGCAAACAGATACTTAGAAGACAGCAAGTTACAAGCTGAAACACTAAAAAAGGAAAAGTTGCTGGAAGCGAAAGAAAAAGCGGTTCAGATGAAATTAGAGCACGATCGCGATGTGTTGCAACGTACTCAAAAACTAAATGAATCGGAAAACAGGGTAAAGCAGAAAGAACAAAGTTTTACTCAAAAAGAAGCTACGCTTGATAAGCAGTTAAAAGAAAACGAACAAATAAAAGAAAACCTCAATCGCCAGATTGAAGTGGTAAATATTAAACGTACGGAGCTGGAGAAACACCAGGAAGAGCATATTCGCCGTTTGGAAAAAGTGGCAGGATTAACAGCTGAAGATGCAAAAACACAACTGATTGAAAGCCTTCGCCAGGAAGCACATTCGCAAGCTATAGTTATTCAGCAGGAAATTGTAGAAGATGCAAAACTTAAGGCGAATAAAGAAGCCCGTAAGATCATTATTCAAACTATTCAGCGTACCGCGGCAGAACATGCTATTGAGAATGCGATCACTGTTTTCAATCTTGAAAGTGATGAAATTAAAGGTTCTATCATCGGACGTGAAGGTAGAAATATCCGCGCAATTGAAGCGGCAACCGGGGTAGATCTGATTGTAGATGACACACCGGAAGCTATTGTACTTTCTTCCTTTGATCCATTGAGAAGAGAAATTGCTCGATTAAGTTTACAGCGCCTTGTAGCTGATGGCCGTATTCATCCGGCACGTATTGAAGAGGTTGTAGAAAAAACAAAAAAACAATTGGAAGACCAGGTGATGGATATTGGTGAAAGAACCGTTATCGAGCTGGGAATTCATGGTTTACATAAAGAATTGGTAAGAATGATCGGACGTATGCGTTTTCGTTCTTCGTATGGACAAAACCTTTTGATGCACAGCCGTGAAACTGCAAATCTTTGCGGAATTATGGCGGCCGAATTAGGTATGAATCCGAAGCTGGCTAAAAGAGCCGGTTTATTACATGATATAGGTAAAGTTCCGGATGAAGAAACAGAATTAAGCCATGCCTTGCTGGGAGCAAAACTTGCAGAGAAATATGGTGAAAATCCGGCAGTTGTCAATGCAATCGGCGCTCACCACGATGAAATGGAAATGCAGTTTGTAATTTCTCCGATCATACAGGCATGTGATGCTATCAGTGGAGCAAGGCCCGGAGCAAGAAGAGAGATTATGCAGCAATATATCCAGCGAATTAAAGACCTGGAAAATCTTGCCTTGGCTTACCAGGGAGTTGAAAAAGCCTATGCCATTCAGGCCGGAAGAGAATTAAGGGTGATTGTGGAAGCAGATAAAGTAAGTGATGGCGACAGCGATCGTTTGAGTTTTGAAATTGCGCAAAAGATCCAAACAGAAATGACTTTCCCTGGACAGATTAAAGTAACCGTGATCCGTGAAAAAAGAGCAGTAAATATTGCACGATAATTTTAAAAAGATTTATGATAAGAAGGGATGTTATTTGTTTTTCCTTACCTTTGCCCTCCGAAAAATCGGATCGTTAAAAAATTAAAGATATGAACGCAATTGATTTTGTTCATGAGCAACTGACAACCAAGGCGCAACTTCCAACATTTAAGGCTGGTGATAATGTAACTGTGAACTATAAAATCCAGGAAGGAAGCAAAGAACGTATACAGAGCTTTAAAGGCGATGTTATCAAAAGACAAGGAAGTGGAGCCACTGCTTCATTTACTGTTAGAAAAATAAGTGATGGCGTGGGAGTTGAAAGACTCTTTCCGGTATTTTCACCAAATATTGAAAGTATTGTTGTAAATAAAGTTGGCCGTGTAAGAAGGGCTAAGTTGTATTTCCTGCGTGAAAGAAGTGGCAAAAGCGCACGGATCAAGGAAAAACGTATGGCGGTTGGTACAAAGAAAAAAGGAAAATAATTTTCAGAATATATCAGAAAGCGGAACTAGTTTCCGCTTTTTTTATGACTTTAAACTTGCTTTTCCCAATTCTGCACATTACTTTAGTATTCTCCAATACACCGGCTGAAAAGCTTACCTCTTAATTTAAAATAAAATTTAACCATGAGAAAAGTATTGTTAGCTTGTGTAGCTATTGCGTTTACCTTGTTTTTATATTCATGTTCCAGGAGCATTTCTCCTTATCAGGCCGCTAATGGTAAAGCACGCTGTGGACGCTCTCTCCGATAAATTTTCAAGCGATTAACAATATTACTGAGTCAGGAAACCTTCATCCTGAATAAATCGTATATCTTTACAACTCAAATTATTTGTTATGTTAACTATTTTAAATACACTCCTTTTTTCCATGCCCGGTGGTAGCGAATGGATTTTTATTATTTTGATCGCCTTATTATTATTTGGTGGTAAAAAAATTCCGGAATTAATGAGAGGAGTAGGACGTGGTATCCGCGAGTTTAACGATGCCAAAACGAATGTGAAGAGTGAAATTGAAGATGGAATGAAAGAAAAAGAGATGAAACAGGAAGTTCCTTCATAATTTGTTTTTAATTTATTGGAAGCCGGAATATACATTCTTAATATGTGTACTCCGGCTTTCTTATCTTAGCGGCATTCATGTTTTCATTCAATAATATTCCTTTCTATCATCAGCAGCTTCTGCAAAATGAAACCAGTTGTGTTTCTGCTGTAGAACATTATCTGTCGCAAATCCGATCCTCGGTTTCTTTAAATGCATTTGTAGAGGTCTATGAAAAAGAAGCTATTCAAACTGCGGCAATACTCGACGAATCCCGCAGAAACGGTGTTCCCTTAAAAAAATTACATGGCGTTGTTATAGCCATAAAAGATGTGATCTGTTATAAAGATCATCATGTGAGCGCAGCTTCCAAAATGCTGAAGAATTTTACATCATTGTACAATTCAACAGCTTTACAATACCTCATTAATGAAGATGCCATCATCATAGGAAATACAAATTGCGATGAATTTGCTATGGGAAGCAGCAATGAAAATTCCTATTATGGAAAAGTACATAATGCACTGGATACAAATCGGGTTCCGGGCGGTTCGTCCGGCGGCAGTGCTGTAGCTGTACAAGCAGGTTTATGTATGCTAAGTTTGGGAAGTGATACGGGAGGTTCTGTAAGACAACCTGCAGATTTTTGTGGCATCATTGGTTTTAAACCAGGTTATGGAACCTTCTCCCGATATGGATTAATTGCATATGCATCTTCCTTTGATCAGATAGGGATTTTTGGAAAAACCATTCAGGATATCCAGTTGTTTTTAGAGATAATGGCAAAAAAGGATCCGATGGACAGCACTATGCACCAGGTATCTTTAACATCTCCCCGCATTAAAGAAAAATATTCCTTTTGTTATTACAGGCAAATGCTGGAACATCCATCACTGGATCCTGAAATTAAAGCTGCCTTTCATAAGAAAAAAGAAGAACTCATTTCAGAAGGACATAGCGTTGTTTCTTTAGAATTTGAATTGTTTGAATACATCGTTCCAACTTATTATGTACTCACAACTGCAGAAGCAAGCAGCAATTTATCACGATATGATGGCATTCGCTACGGGTATCAATCGGAAAAAAATGCAGAGAATATTTGGGACTTTTATTGCAATAACCGCTCCGAGGGATTTGGTGCGGAAGTTAAAAGGAGGATCATGTTAGGTTCGTTTGTTTTAAGTGCAGGTTTTTATGACGCTTATTTTAATAAGGCATTACAGGTACGGCGTTTATTATTTGAACAGGTAAATGAAATTTTTAAAAACTACGACGCCATACTTTCACCTGTTAGTCCTACGACGGCCTTTCTGCTTGATCAAAAAATAAAAGATCCAACCACCATCTACCTTGCGGATATATACACTGTATATGCTAATCTTACAGGGATCGCAGGTATTTCTTTACCATTATTTTCACACAGTTCCGGTATGCCTTTCGGTTTGCAGGTTATGACTAATAATGGAGATGAATTATCTTTGCTTCGGATTTCTAAAATGCTCACACATAGCATTTGATGTAGAAAAAATGCAGAAATGGCTTATCATATTATTCGTTTTCCTCTCCAACATGGCCTCAGCACAAACTGATTCAACACTTGCCATTATTGATTCCTTACAAGAAAAAGAAATCATCAAAGAGATTCAAAAGGCAAAGTTGCCACCGCAGGCTGATAAGGTGCCCTATTTTTCTCAGCTTACACGGTATGGTTTTAAAAACCTGTTCAGTAAATTTCGTTACAATCCAACACTTCCCTACTCGTCTCAAATAAATCCTCATGCGGAGTTATATATGCAGGATTATTTAAAAAACCATTCCGGTTATTTAGTGAAAATGAAATCGTGGGGTTTACCCTATTTCAATTTGATAGATAATATTTTAAGTAAGTATGGTTTACCCACAGAATTAAAATATTTAGCTGTTATAGAAAGTAATTTAAGTACTTCTGCCACCAGTTGGGTTGGTGCCGGCGGACCATGGCAATTTATGCCTTACACCGCTCGTGATTATGGTTTGAAAGTGAATAATGATACAGATGAACGTAGAGATTATTTTAAAAGCACGCATGCTGCTGCCCGTTATTTATTACATCTGTATAATCAATTGCATGATTGGTTATTAGTGATTGCGGCTTACAATGGTGGACCGGGAAGAGTGTTCAGTGCGATAAAGAAAAGCGGCAGTACCAATTTCTGGCAACTGCAATATTATCTTCCTGAAGAAAGCCGGAACCATGTGAAAAAATTTATTGCTACACATTACATTATGGAAAATCCATCGATTGCAGCTAACGGAAATGGAACAGGATTTTTTAAACCTTTAGGAAAAGAAATGGGAACGGCTGATAATAATCCGGCTCTGTCAGAAGAGATTTTAAAAGATACTGAAAAACAAACGGTGAGTGGAAAATACAATGGTGCCATCATTGCAAAAAACCTGAACATGGAAATTTCCGAGTTCAATAAATTTAACCCCGGTTTTGATGAGAGGCTTGGCAGAAATGGACAATATGATATGATTCTTCCGCATGAAAAAATGCAGCACTTTTTTTCTATACGTTACCAGATATTAAATGAATGTGTACAGGCTTTGTTAGACGATTCCGCTATTCCAAATAACAAGACCACTTATCCTGGTTCGTCAAAAATAAAATCGAAAAGAAAACCGGCGTGATCATTCAAATAGTTGACGGATCGCTTTTGTTTTGATCATACATTCTTCATATTCTTTTTCTGCATCACTCTGTATAGTAATTGCTCCACCCGCCCAGAAAGACAGATATTTATTTTCAGCGTTATAAAAAATACTTCTGATAATTACATTAAAATCAAAATCTCCGTCTGGCGTTATATAACCAATAGATCCAGCGTACAAACCACGTTTTGCCAACTCATATTGTTCTATCAGTTGCATTACACGATGTTTAGGAGCACCGGTCATGGAACCCATGGGAAATGTTGCCTTAATAGCTTCTGTCCAATGAATCATTTTCATTTCACCTTCTATTGTACTGATCATTTGAAATACCTGAGGATAGGCTTTTACTTCAAACAACGATGTGGCCTTTACGCTATTCCTTTCACAAACTTTACTCAGGTCGTTACGCACCAGGTCAACGATCATTACATTTTCACTTTTATCTTTTTCACTTTGCTGGAGTTCCTGCATTAACATCATGTCAGCTTCCGGATCGGCAGATCTTTTAATGGTGCCTTTTATGGGTTGTGATAAAAGATGTTGTTGCTTTTTTTGTAAAAATCTTTCCGGGCTTGCAGAAATACAATACTGATGATTCACTCTGTAGAATGCAGCAAACGGACTTGGTGAAGTTTTTATAAGCTGATCGTACACCATGGCCGGATGTATGTCTGCATGCTCATTATAAAATTCCTGGCAGAAATTAATTTCATAACAATCACCCCGTTGTATATGTAATTTAATTTTTGATAATGATTGAAGATATTGTTCTTTATTAATTCTGTGTTCAATCTTTAACCTGTATTTTATAAATGGAATATGGTTTTCCTGTATCGAAATTTCAGTAAATATTTTTTTGGGGTCAACCGCATGAATAGTGATTATATTTTTATTTAAAATGATTAATATTTTCGGCCGAAAGAAAAATCCATCCTCAAAATTTATATGATCCGGATGTGAGGAATGTAAATGAGGTTCTTCATTTTTAAGATCATATCCCAAATGCCCGAACAACCATGTTGGATCTTTTTCATGAAACTCTTTTAATGATTGAAATGCATTTCCTGCATGCAGAGAAATATATTCTTCGCCGGCAATGGCTAGCATACATTCAAAAGAAGAATTTTCATAACCCAGATTATCC
>JBKJSZ010000406.1:0-2768 GCA_046593675.1 Ferruginibacter sp. | reverse complement strand
CAGTATTCAGATTTTGCGACAAAGAATAATTTTCGTTTAAGCACAACCGAGCAATATGATCCTTACGAAAATGCTGTAGCAGAAAGGATCAACGGAATATTAAAATATGAGTTTGGGCTTGTAAATAAAATTCCGAGTCTTGCCATTGCACATAAAATGGTTGATCAGGCAATTGATATTTATAACAACAAGCGGCGGCATTGGTCATTAGGCCTTCAGACGCCAAACTATGCGCATTTAAAACAAAAACACGACTACGTGTCTTATAAGCGTGGAATAGACGAGCGAAAGAGTTGTTGATAAGTTTTATAAAACCCAGAGGGAGATTTTTTAAAAAACTTATCAATGATTCTTTCGATAAAAAAGATCTTATTTTTAAACAAAAAAGAGTCAACCTATTCCAGGACAAGACAAACCCATTTAACTAGAATGATTTTTTCAAATAGACGATATTTTACTAAACAAACTTTCGAAATTCGAAATTCTTCGTTAGCTCTTGACAAGAAAAACTTATTTGAACAAATTGAATATGAAATTCCTTTTGATATTATTCACAATAAAATGAAAATTCAAACAGTAATAAATAACAATTTAATTTTTACAGGTATATTCATTTTTGTCTTTGGATTGCTATTCATTTTTGGTACTAAGGATGAACTTACTTTCATATTCGCTTCTCTCGGTTTGATGTGTATCTTAATTGCTTTTATTAACAGAAAGCGAGTAATTACAATATCTACTTATGATGGAAACGGTATTGAACTTTATTTTACAAAGAGTAATAAACAAGCGGTTGTTCATTTCGCAAAGGATATTATTAAAGCGAGTGACAATTATCTGCATAAGAAGTTCACCAAGATTGATCGCTCATTACCAATTGAGCCTCAAATAGAAAACCTTCAATTTTTACTTAATAGAGAAATTATTTCTGAGGAAAGTTTTCAAGATTTGAAAAATCAATTATATGGTAAAGACAATCTAACCGCCATTGGGTTTGGTCAAAAATAATTGCCTATAACATGAGCGTTGCTAAATGCAGGGCTTTTGTGCAGGTGGTCTGGGCTTTTATTTCTATATTGAACAGCGGTTAGCGCCATAAGGCAAGGCCGAATTTATGGCGCAGCCAGGCAGGAGGAATGCTATTTTCCTGCAATCAGCAACGCCGAACGTTGGCTGCCATACATTAGAACCTTTTCCTTAATTGAACTTAAATTATCAGTAAATGGAGATTTTAAGAATTGATAAGTCACAAACGAATTTAGTGTTCAATTTGTTCGATAAATACAGACAATTTTATAACCAAAAATCTGATTTGGAGTTAGCTAAATATTTTATTCAGGAGAGATTAAATAATAATGAATCTGTAATATTTGTTTCTTTATCCAATTTTACACCTATTGGTTTTACCCAATTATTTCCTCTACTTTCTAGTGTGCATGCTATTAGGAATTGGCTTTTGAATGATTTATATGTGGAAGAAGAATATAGAATGAAAGGAATAGGAGAGGCTTTGATTAGACATTCATTGAACTTCGCAAAAGAAGACAATGCAATATATGTTGAACTACATACCGCAATTGATAATTATACAGCCCAAAGACTTTACGAACAAATCGGTTTCGAAAAGCAGCAAACTGAATCTAAGTATCTTATTTATAGAATTAACTTGAGATAAGTACGGCAGCCAACATGAGTGCTGCCGCAATGCAGGGCTTTTGAGCTATGTCTTTCAACTTTTTTATCTATTTTCAACAGCGGTTTGCGCCATAAGGGCGAGCCAAATTTATGGCGCTGCCAGGCAGAAGTGCTACTATCTTCCTGCAATCGGCAGCACCGAACGTTGTGTGCCATTCAAGTTCAAATTTGCTCCAGGATAAATTAATAGTAAAAGTAAAAATATTTATGGATAAAGATGACTTTTTTGAGTTACGTGAGAGTAAGTTGATTAATTCTATTTTGTCAGTTGCATTTTTGATAATGTGCATAGCTTCTTTTTTCACTATATCTTCCTCATTTCGGTCTCTTACAATTATCCCAGTCTTTCTTCTTTTAGTTGCCATTTATTTTCTTCAAAAAACATTGTCTAATAAAATTATTTTACGGATTGATTATTCTGGTATTGTCTACAAAAATCAAAAAATATGTAACTGGAACCAATTTCAAAATGCACAATTAGGAAACGAGTTTTATAGTTCGCGAAGTGGTGTTCATGAACGTTATTATATTTTATTTTTATATTCAGATCAGTTAGGTAGATCCATGGAATTTAAGGTCTTAATGACTTCAACTCAAGACAAGAGCGAAGAAGAAATAATGAAAGCAATTGATTTTGCTGTTAATAATTTTAAAACTTCATTTTGATCAAATTTAGACTCTTTCATCCCTATCTGTTTAGTTTTTTGTTGAATCTTTGACATGAATAATAATTTAAGAACGGCACACAACATGAGCGTTGCTAAATGCAGGGCTGAAGTGCAGATGGTTTGGACATTTTGTTATATATTCAGCAGCGGTTAGCGCCATAAGGCAAGGCCAAATTTATGGCGCAGCCAGACAGCGGTAATACTATTTTCCTGCAATCAGCAACGCCGAACGTAATACGAAGGCGGTATTTTCAGCAATCGGTTGTTACTAAAATATCGGAACTGCGTGCCATTGCTTTCTATTTGTAATTATCAATATTTTAAACCGTTTTGCTGGCTTGTCGTTTTAAGAAATCTATCATTAGATGTATTTTGATAATTTCAAAATTTGCGTTTTCAGTTCGT
>JBKJSZ010000404.1:0-4295 GCA_046593675.1 Ferruginibacter sp. | reverse complement strand
GCAGCCATTTTATCAAATATATTTTCTGGCATGAAAATGGTTTCGTTGGCTTTTTTCTCCTGGGGTGCTTTTACAAATTGCTTGTACATCAACCAACCTGACAGGATGAGAATAATGGCGGTTCCAACATAAATAATAGGCTTATTGTAATTAGCCCAAAATCCTTTGGCCATTGTTGCTGCATCTTTTGATTCTCTTACAGGAACTGTTGCTGTGGTTGTAGTTACGTTTTCTGACATTGTTTGTTTTACTTTAATGCTGCTTGGTTATGTTAGTCTGTTATATATGGGTAATCTTGCTGAACGTACACATCTTTTAAAAGTTCACTATCGTCAGGCCAAGGACTTTCTTCTGCAAATTTTACACTTTCCTCTACCTCCGCTTTTACTCTTTCATTAATAACCTCAATAGATGCATCATCCATTTTGTATTGCTCTTTCAAAACTTTCAATACATGATCAATAGGATCTTTTAATTTGTATTCTTCCAATTCTTCTTTTGTTCTATACTTCTGCGGATCGCTCATGCTGTGGCCTTTATAGCGATACGTTTTAATCTCCAGTAAAGTTGGGCCGCCTTTTTCACGGGCACGATTTACAGCTCTCAGCATGGCATCATGCACTTTTTCAGGGCTCATGCCATCTACTGAATCAGAAGGCATTTCATACGCATCCGCCATTTTATATAAATCCAGGGTTTTGCTGGTACGGGCAACAGAAGTTCCCATTGCATAATGGTTGTTCTCACAAATAAATACAACAGGCAATTCCCACAACATGGCCATATTAAAAGTTTCATGCAACATTCCCTGACGCGCTGCTCCATCTCCAAAAAAACAAAGCACTACATTTTGGGTTCCCCGATATTTTTCCGCAAATGCA
The DNA here is from genome assembly GCA_046593675.1 of Ferruginibacter sp. GTDB lineage: Bacteria > Bacteroidota > Bacteroidia > Chitinophagales > Chitinophagaceae > Ferruginibacter. The sequence continues at coordinate 3,414 of JBKJSZ010000404.1, read as the reverse complement.
AGCCCTGCGCCCGTTCCTATTTGTGCGCCCACGATTCCATGTCCACCAAAAAAATTCTCTTTTAATCCAAAAAAGTGCATACTTCCACCTTTTCCTTTACTACATCCTGTTGCTTTACCAAACAATTCTGCCATACAGCTTTTAGCCGATATGCCTTTAGCGATTGCCAGTGCATGGTCGCGATAAGCCGTAATAAATTTATCATCCGGATTGGTAGCTGTCATACAGCCTGCGGCAACTGCTTCCTGCCCAATGTACAAATGACAAAACCCACGGATCTTCTGCATTCCATACAACTGTCCTGCTTTTTCTTCAAAACGACGAAGCAACAGCATCAATTCGTACCAATACAGATATGTTTCTTTTGAAAACCTGGTTGCCAATGGTGAAAATTTTAGGCGGCAAAGATAAGGGAGAAATCTATATGGTTTATGCATTGAAATCTGTGATTTAATAAGGTTATACACCAGTTCATCACGAGTGTACGTATCTTGCAAATCTGCATGCTCAGGCTCAATCACATAAAGCTTACCCATTATAAAAATTATGCATTCCGCGAATTCAGTTTTCCCGAAAATGTAGTTGGAATTTGTGGTTTGAACGGAATTGGCAAGACGAACCTGCTGGATGCTATTTATTATTGTTGCTTTACTAAAAGCTATTTTTCTTCTAATGATCAGCTCAATATTCAGCACCAGATGGAAGGCTTTCGTTTACAGGCTACATTTAATCGGGAGGCAAAAATGGAAGAGGTCATCTGCATTCATCGCGGCAGCAACAAAAAAGAATTTAGTCTGAATGGTATTCCTTATTCGAAATATTCTAAACATATTGGTTTTTTACCGGTTGTGATGATTGCGCCCGATGATATCGAATTAATTTCCGGACCGAGTGAAACCAGACGAAAATTTATTGATACATTTTTAAGTCAGGTTGATGCGGACTATCTACAAAACCTGATAACCTACAATAAAATTTTACTACAACGCAACAGCCATTTAAAAAATTATGATAGCCATACATCCAATGCAAAAACTGTTTTAGAGGTATTGAATGAACAATTGATTTATCCGGCTTCTGTAATTTATGAAAAAAGAAAAGCATTTCTTTTAGAACTGATCCCATTGGTAAATTCATTTTACGAAATGATATGCGGCGGTGCAGAAAAAATTGAACTGGTATATGTAAGCCAACTCCTTGTAAAAAATATGCAAAACTTATTGCAGGATAATTATCAGCAGGATGTTTACCTGCAAAGGACAACCGGAGGAATTCATAAAGATGATATTGTATTTAAACTGAATGAGGCTGTTTTTAAAATGGTAGCTTCACAAGGACAAAAAAAAAGTTTATTGTTCGCCTTGAAACTGGCAGAATACGAGTTGATCCGGCAACATATGGGTTTTGCTCCGCTCCTATTGTTAGATGATGTTTTTGAAAAGTTAGATGAAAACAGAATGCAACGTTTATTAGGTTGGGTTTGTGCACATAACAACGGCCAGGTATTTATAACAGACACGCATCAATCCAGGCTGGAACATTCATTTGTGGAATTAGGTATAACCGCTACACTGATCAGTTTATAAATTTTTATACTAAATGGTTGCATTCAATGCTTGTATGCGAACAGGCACTTAACTTTGTAATATGGGCGAAATATCTATACAGGACGCACTGCAGCAATTTTTAAAAACAAGCCGTTTAAAAAACGGTATTCAATCTATTAAAATTGAAGATACCTGGGAACAGATCATGGGTAAAACAATTGCCAAATACACAGAGAAAATTCAAATTATAGGAACTACTCTTTTTATTACCACTAATGTTGCTCCTTTAAAACATGAGCTGATGTATCAGAAGCCCCGTATCATTGAACGCGTGAACGAGTTGATGGGTGAAGCTATCATCAAAGAAGTTGTTATAAAATAATTATTTATTTAAAATCGGCCTTACTTTATAACCTGCATTCCGTAACAAATCAATGACACCACCTTTTCCTACCAGGTGTCCGGCACCCACTGCCATGAATATAGATTTTTCAGGAAGAATATCTCTTAACTGTGCCACCCAATTTTTGTTTCTGTTGTATAACATCACCTCCAGGTTTTCTTCTGAGCCAAATTCATTTTCCGAAACGGTGGACTCCAGTTTTTTTAAATCCTGTGCTTTATAACTTTCCAGCATAACATCAAATTCGGTTTCATTTTTTTCTATACTATCAATACTTTTTAATAAAAGTTCTGCCTGTACTTTATAAGGTATGCTGTCAAATACGGAAGCTTGAAATTGTATATTTTCCAACCCTTTAATTTCTTTCTTTTCTGCTTTTGCAAGTTTTAAAATTTCCATATCCACACCGGTGAGATTTTTACAAGGCATCATTTTAGGATACAGCAAAGATTGTAAAAATAAAGGCTTCATTGTTTGAATTAAAGCAAGTGGAGTATGTAAAGAATCTTTGAAAAAAAGGCTGAGCCTTTCAAATTCTTCCGGAGTATACAAATCTTTTAATTGCTTGCCGTCTTTCATATTCATAAATAACATGGCGCCAAATGTATTGGAAGGATCATCGAGGTCTAATTCAAAATAAACTTCGTTGGAAGCTTTAATCGCTGCCTTCATATTGTTACTGAAAACAATATCATTATTACACATTAAATGAAATGTGCCATAGAGATAGGATGTCTTAATTCCTTTTCCACTGATCTCCCATAGAAGTGTATTATCATTTGTTGCGGAAACTAATTTCGGCTGCGCTTTACAACTGTATAAAAAAGCAAAAGGTATGAGTAAATTAAAAAATTTCATAGGTGCAATTTAAGCAGATCGCCATTTATACAAACTTCCGCCTTTGTTAAATATGCGATCAATATTTTTTTCCACCTCAGGGTCTTTTACCAAAGGTGGTGCATGATGAGGCTTTATTCGGGCATCTATGATCAATGGTCCGTTACAACCCCAGTGTTTGTTTTTTATGAACACATCAACTCCATGTATATCATGAGAGGGATTGCATCTTGTAAACGATACCCATAAAAAATTATTAAACGTATCTGCTGTAAATGTTGCATCATCCGTTAAAATCAGTAGAGGAATTTCCTGTAATGGATGGATGGATGCTTTTAATTGCTGATGAAGAACTTCAATTTCCATCGCTGCATTTTGATAAGTAGAAAATGTATTTGTTTGTAATGCAATTACACCAGGCATGATCATGCAGGGATTATAAAAATTGTTCAACTCCTTTAAACAAGCTGGAATTTCCGAAGACAGATTTCTTCTTACATCTCCATACGCTGCAAAAACCACTTTGCTTCCACTGTTTAGTGATTCACCGGAATAATCCAATGTTTCCATGGTGGTGTTAGTATAAAAATGAATATCTCTTGTCAGGTCTATTCTTTCCAAAATAAA
>JBKJSZ010000353.1:0-3651 GCA_046593675.1 Ferruginibacter sp. | reverse complement strand
AACTTGTTGTGTAAATTTTATATATTATCTTAATACATCTGCAAAATCATTATTTTCTTCCGCTTTGCGCTTTCGCTAAAAAAATAATGGAAGAAAATAATGATTTTGCAGATGTATTAAGATAATATATAAAATTTACACAACAAGTTAACAATTAATTTTCTTAGGATTTATTCCTATAAATTATCTGCGGTTCGTCATGCGCCTTAAGCTTCCAAACAATAACTTCAAAAAAACAGAAAGTTATAAATCAGCAATGTCCTATCCTCATAACTAAAGTTCTATAAATACACCCTACTAGAAAGCGAACCAACAAACTTATAGTTCAACTATTTATTGCTTTCTTCGACGATTGTCTTAGAACCAATAAGAACTATGTACGAAAAAAATATTGTTATTTGGTTTGGATGTAAATAAAAATTGATTTGCATAGTTAACAATCTATTATCGTTTATACATTAATCTATTGTCAAAAGTTCTGTTCTATGTTTAAGAACGATTAAACCCACGTTCCCCTTCATTATGAAAAATATTTATACAATTTTAGTGGCAGTGTTGATTACATATTCATCATTTGCACAATCAACTTCTTTCGGTGTAAAAGCAGGTTTAATCTCTGCTTCTGTAAAGGGAGATGCTAACCAAAGCCTTCAATCCATCCTTGATTATTCGAATGGGATGGTAACTTCGGCAAGCCGTACAGGTTTTTATGGAGGTGCTTTTGTAAACATTCCAATTGCTGCAGGATTTATCCTGGAACCTGGTCTTAATTATGCACAGAAAGGATATGAATTGAATGGAGATTTTAATATTAAAGGCGTTGAATTTATCGGCGCAAATGCCACAGCAAAACTTCAAACAGATTACATAGATCTTCCTTTGCTATTAAAAGCCGATTTGGGAGGACTTCAAATTTTTGCCGGACCGCAATTGTCTTATTTAATGAATGCTAAAGTGAAAACGACAGCAGGTGCTTTAGGTTTTAATATTTTAAATAAAACTTTTGATATTACCGATCAGTATAATCGTTTTGATGCAGCTATTACCGGTGGAATAGGATATCAGTTTAAAAATGGTTTAAGTGTTTCGGGTTCTTATGAACACGGTTTGAAAAAGATAGATGCCAATAATAACCTAGCCGCTTATAATCGTGTTTATAAAATTGGATTAGGAATTTCTTTATAAAAATACATAGTATAATATGACTAAGTCCGGTACAAAAGTGCCGGACTTTTGTAATTCGATCCTTATTGCAAAATCGATTTGGATGTTGTGGTTATTTCCTATATCCTCGATTACTAGGTAGGCTATCGATTTTATCTACCAATCCTTAAAGGTTAATGCTTCAACATATTTCATATACCTAATAAAGGATATTTTATGGTCATTTTGTGGAAAAGTATTCCGAAATAATCCTTTTGTTAAATATAACTTCTTTATCTTCACTTTCCGAACAGTCCATCCCCTCCGAATAGCCACCTTAATCCCACAAATCATTCAAAAGTATTGTAGAAACTTAAAGATTTCATAATACAAAGTTGCAATTCTATATGTTATAGCATGGCATCTTTGTGTAATATCTAAAAACAAACAAATTGACTATGCAAATTTTTACTCGGACTTCTTTTACTAAATCGTTTAAATTCCTTACGGGAGTATCTTCTGTATTTTTACTTATGGCTTTAAGCCTTAGTTCAAAGAGTAGTGTAGGTCAAACTGTTGTAACAATTGGAGGAGGTGCTACGATTACATGTCCTGCAACTCCAACTGCCACTTATACTACACCTCCCGCAGGTGTGACATTTTCTAACTGGTCACGTGGTTCAGGAGTTACTTGTGGAACCTCATCAACTGCTTTAAGCGGTTCTGGATTTAATACTGTAAGTGCTGCTGCTTCGTTTACTGCTAATAAATACTACAGTGTAACAATTACAGCTGGTGCAACAAGTACATTCACTTTAAACAGTCTTGTTTGGAATACCGTTATCAGCAGTGGTACTGCAACTTTCACAGTTCAATACAGCAATAATGGCGGTGCAGTGACAACTTTTGGAACTGCTGGTACCAGTTCTACTTCAAATACTTTTACAGGTAGTGTTTCTGTTGCTGCGGGTACGTCTTTGATATTATATTTAATACCTTCTAATACAGGGGCAGCTGGAACTACAGTTCGATGGGTTAATGGATCAACAATAACGGTTACAGCAACATCTACCGCTACACCTGTAATCACTAGTTCTTTAACTGCAAGTGGAACGGTAAATTCTGCTTTTACATATAATATTACGGCATCAGGCACACCTACTAGTTACAGTGCTTCAGGCTTACCATCAGGTTTATCAATTAATACAACAACTGGTGCTATTACTGGTACACCTACCACTTCTGGTACATTCAATGTTACAATCGGGGCAACAAATGCAAATGGTTCAGATAGCAAGACTTTAGTTATTACTTTAGCGGCTGGATCACAGACCATAAGTTTTGGAGCATTAGCTGCTAAAACTTTCGGAGATGCTTCCTTTACATTATCTGCAACAGCCAGTTCAGGTCTTACTGTTTCTTATAGCAGTTCAAATACTGCGGTTGCTACTATTTCTGGAAATACAGTTACGATTGTTGGTGCAGGTTCCACAATTATTACTGCATCGCAGGCGGGTAACAGCAATTATAATGCGGCAACTCCTGTAGATCAAACTTTAGTAGTAAATAAAGCAAATCAAACTATAACATTTAATACACTGGCTGATAAATTAGATACGGATGCTCCATTTAGTTTAACTGGAACTGCAAGTTCTGGTTTAACCGTTTCTTACAGTAGTTCTAATTCTTCTGTAGCTACTGTATCGGGCAATACAGTTACGATTGTTGGTGCAGGTAATACCACTATTACGGCATCTCAGGCAGGAAATGCAAATTATAATGCAGCTACTTCTGTGAATCAAAATCAATTTGTACAGAATACAGCTTTAGCTAATCAAACAATTACTTTTGGGCCCATTTCTAATAAAACATATGGCGATGCACCTTTCACGTTAAATGGTACTGCGTCTTCGGGTTTAACGGTAAGCTATATTAGTTCTAATCCATCGATTGCTTCAATTTCCGGAAATCAGGTAACTATACATGCACCGGGTACAGTAAATATAACTGCCTCACAGGCGGGTAATTCATCTTTTAATGCAGCTATGGATGTGACTCAATCTCTCACAATCATTCCAAAAAATCTTACAATATCCGGAGCAGTTGTACAAAATAAAACATATAATGGTTTAACTGATGCAATTATCACGGGTGGATCTCTTGTAGGTATAGTAGGAACGGATGTGGTAGGATTTACAGGAGGCGGAATTTTTGCTTCATCTAATGTAGGGACAGGAATAATTGTAACCAGTGCATTTACGCTTAATGGTGCAAATTCCGGGAATTATACTCTTACACAATTGTCTTTTACGGCTGATATAACACCAGCACCTTTGACAATTACTGCCACAAACAGAAGTAAAGTATATAATACTGTTTTAACGTTGGGAACAACGGCATTTACTAGTTCAGGATTAGTAAACAGCGAAACAATTGGCAGTGTTACATTAAGTTCAGGTGGAGCTGCTTCAACGGCCACTACAGCGGTTGGAACATATCCAATTACGG
>JBKJSZ010000341.1:0-3042 GCA_046593675.1 Ferruginibacter sp. | reverse complement strand
AACAGACGTAATAATATGAATACGATCTTTCATAACCTTATTGTAAAGATGGTTACCAACGATCCGAAACGGCTAAAATCGAATGAAAAATAGTGCGGCCTAAGCGTATATACCTATAAACTTATTTCATTGTTACATAGTAACCTATTTTTACTCGTATTTTTTTCATAAAAATAGCTGCATCAGCGTAAACTTTAACAATAACAGTTAACGTGGTTGATAGCGCCACTTAACAAACGCTATCCGCTTCGTCAATAATTATTAAATATGCAAATGAAATAATTTAACTGACCTCCTCCCCGAAAAACTGAACGGTTGTAAATTAGAAAATGGAGTAAAATAAATTTCAATTGTATGCTAATTCGGTACCCTTCAAAGTAAAATAATGCTTTATATTTTATTCTGATTTTCAAAAATTGAAAAAGAGGCAACCAGTTTTAACATAAAATAAAAAATTTAGAAGATGGATAAAATTGGCAAATAATCGGGTAATTAATAAGTACATTCAAAGGTGAAAGCCAATTTAACTTTATGTTCTAAATTTCTGCTTATGTATAGGAAATCTATTTTGTAAATGTATTTTCTCTGTTGTTGCTCTAATTAATCACTATCCTTACTTTTGCAGGTTGCCAACCCCCGCAGAAAATAATTACAGGTTCATTAATAGATGATAGTGGGAGACTTTTATTTCGCGCCACCGTGGTCGAAAAAGGGAAAGTCAATTCAGTGCTTACTTATGTTTCAGGGAAATACACAATAACCGTCAGTACTTATAATGAAATATTGTTTGACGGCATCTCTGGACTGAAGAAATTATTTAACTAGCATTTGGCATAAGTTGATAGATCGATATATGATTAACAAACCCTACAGCTATATTGCTAATGCGATCTAAATGGGTAATCCTAATAATTTATTCTTTGCATACATAAATTTGAAAAAAATGAGAATGACTTTTTTATCCATAGCGTTTTTTTTTGCAACTTTTTTATTTGCACAGGAAAAGCCAAATGTTTTATTTATAGCGGTTGATGATTTAAATGATTGGATAGGCTCAATGGGCGGTCGTGATGGAATTAAAACACCTAACCTTGATGCCCTGGCTGCTCAAGGCATGCTATTTACAAATGCTCATTGTTCCGCACCTTCTTGCAATCCTTCAAGAACAAGTATAATGACGGGAGTAAGGCCAAGTACATCGGGTATTTATAATAATAATCAGGAATGGAGAAAATCTTCTGCATTAGCAAATGCAGTTACTATTCCTGAATTTTTTCGTCAGGAAGGATATTTAGCCAAAGGTAGTGGAAAGATATTTCATGCACTATCCTGGACAAAAACTACTTATGGTAAAGACATGAATGAAACAAATTTTTGGGATGAATATTATCCTGCTAATGGCGGGTCGCTTCCGGAAGATATTTGGCCAAAAACTGCTGTTAAAGATAGTACAGGCTACATAAACTGGGATCCTGTTTCCGGTAAAGGCACAGGACGCCGGCCACCTCATTACTTTGATTTCGGTGCTATAGGGAAGGATAAGTTAACATCAGATTACAAAGTTGTGGATTGGGCTATACAAGAATTAGATAAGAAACAGGCAAAACCGTTGTTCCTTGCTGTAGGTCTTTTCAGGCCCCATATACCTTGGTTTGTTCCGCAAAAATATTTTAATATGTATCCTCTTTCCGAAGTTAAACTCCCTCGGATATTGAAAAATGATTTGGAGGATGTTTCATCTGTGGCGGTTAAATGGTTGGCGCGGGATTGGCATAAGTGGATACTCGATAACAATCTGTGGAAGAAAGCTGTTCAGGCATATGAGGCATCTGTATCATTTAGTGATGCAATGCTTGGACGATTGATACAAGGGTTGAAGAAATCGGGGAAAATGAATAATACAATTATCATTTTATGGTCGGACCATGGAATGCATATTGGAGAAAAGGAACATTGGGAGAAGTTTACTTTATGGGAAGAATCTACACGGGTACCATTGATTATCGTAGCTCCTGGGATCTCAAAGCCTGGTACCCGATCTAGTCAGCCTGTAAGCCTTCTTGATATTTATCCAACATTGGTGGATATGGTTGGTGCAAAGGCTTTCAATCAACTTGATGGAAAAAGCTTAAAGCCACTTCTCTTAAATCCGTCAATGACAGGCATAGAACCGGCTATAATAACTTGGCACTATAATAATCATGCTGTTAGAAGCGAAAGATGGCGATATATAAAGTATGCGAATGGAGATGAAGAGTTATACGATCATCAGACTGATCCGGAGGAATTTTACAATCTTGCTAAACTACCGGGCAATAGAAGTTTAATGGATTCTATGCAAAAATGGATTCCAAAAATAAATGTTGAAGAAAAGTCTAATTAGATGAAAAAAGTTAAATGAACTCGTTAGCGTTTTACAATTATAATAAATGGGCTAATTAATAAAAATGATTCTTTATGAAGATAAGTTTAAACAAGATAAAAAAATGGATCAATATTGTAATGATCTTGATCTTTACTTTTCTTGTTAATTTTCTTCTTCGTAAAACTATTTTAAAATTCAACCTTTTAATAAGAATAATACACTATTGCCCTACTAGAGGGGACGAATATTTCACCCGAATTATAAACTGATTTTTAAGATTAAATAAAAGCGACTTCTTTTCTTTTGGGAATCTTTATAAATAAAGCCTGCGGCACATAACCACAGGCTTTTGTTGAGCGGTTGTTGAATCGTTATTTGCTGATATCGTAAAAGCGCCAGTTCGTTTTAAAATCTTTTTTAATAGGCTGGTTGGTGATAATGGCTCTTAATAATTCAATAGGCATGCTGCCTTCTGAGTAGATGGCATCATTGTATTGTTTCAGGGTCATTTTTTTGGTATCAACCAATTCTTTCTTCATGGCATATATTTGCATACCACCTGTCATATAAGCCAGTTGATATAGTGGAGGAAATCCACCCACGAATGAACGGCGCACTTCCCCTTCGGCATTCGCCCTTTCAAATCCAACACGGTCAACCAGGAAATCCACGCATTG
>JBKJSZ010000222.1:0-10820 GCA_046593675.1 Ferruginibacter sp. | reverse complement strand
TCCTCCTTTCCTTATAAAAAACTATTACAATTTCCCCCCGTAATGAACTAAGAATAGTCTTCAAATGCAATTAGCAAATGGAGAAATTTTGTCAGTGAAAATTGGTAAAACACTGGTAAAAATTATTAACGAACAGTAACAAACATTGCGTATGCAGGAAATTTACAAGATGGCTAATAAGGCCTCAGGATTGGGAAGCGCTCTGCTTTCCTATTTGCATTTGTATAAGAACCAAAATTCGGTCCGATTACAACCTGATATGCTACACAACAATAACAAACAGTACAACTCCATAAACAATCAAAATCAGAACCAGATGTCAAGTTTTTCAAAAACAAACATTTTGCAAAAAGTTAACTTTAAAAGTACATTAGCTTTAGTAGTTGTTCTTTTGTCTTTTGCCGGCTTACAGTCAAAAGCACAAATGACCAATTATGCTACAGGATTTGTAGCTTCTACTGGGACGTACACACCCATAACAAGTTCAACCGTACTATTAGGTAATAGTGCAACTGTAAATGATGATGGAGTTGCTGCTGCTGTAGCCATACCATTTACATTTTACATGAATGGTATAAGTTATACTCATTTTGCAGCTTGTGTTAATGGCTGGATGCGATTAGGAACGAATTCATCTGTGAGTAGTTCATCACCTACAGCATTGAGTTCAACTTTTACTAATGCCATATCAAGTACTTCTAATACGCAACTTGTAGCTCCCATGTGGGATGACCTATACTTATTAGGTAACACAAGTGATAAGGTACATTATGTAACTACCGGAACAGCACCAAATAGGGTGTTGACTGTAGAATGGTTTGATGTTAAAAGAAATGGTTCAACAGGAGTATCACAAAACTTTCAGGTGAAATTGTATGAAACTTCCATGCAAATTCAATTTGTATATGGGACATGTGCAACACCAGCTTCTACAAGTGCCTCATGTGGTCTTACTAACACAACAGGTGGATCAACTCATTATGTGAGTATAACTGGTTTTACCACTTCATCTACCGCTAGTACTACAACTGCGTCTGATGCTATAACTGGTACTGCTACTCCTAGTGGTTTAACATATAGTTTCAATGTATCTAATGGATCTGCTCTAGCTGCTCCATCGGGTATTAACTTTCCTACACAAACATTAAATACAATTCAAATAAATTGGACTGCGGCCTCTCCTGTAACTGGAATTGTTGGTTATGCCATTTTTCGTTCTACGGATGGTGGTATAAACTTTACACAAGTAGGAACTGTTCCTGTAGGCACTCAAACATTTACCGCAACAGGCTTAACTCCTAGTACAAATTATACCTGGAGAGTTTATTCATATGCAGATGGTGGTTTGAGTACGGGTTTTACAGAAGATTCAAAATCTACCTCTGCATGCTCTATTACCGGTACAAAAACAGTTGGTCCAACCGGTGATTATCGTTCTATAGGCGCTGCTGATTCGGCATTGGTTAATCTTGGAGTTGCCGGTCCGGTAATTTTAGAATTACAATCTACTTATGTATCTACTGCAGAAAATTTTGCTACCATTTTAAAACTCAGACAAGTTCCTTGTGCAAGCGCAATTAATACAATTACTATTCGTCCGGCAGCCGGTGCTTCCTTAAGTATTACTAGTACTAATACTACAGCAACCATAAGTGTGGACTCAGGTAGTTTTTATATTATAGATGGCCGTCAGGGCGGTACCGGAAGTACTGTAAGTTTAGCAATCGGTAATACAAGTACAGGATCAGCTATTCGTTTTATTAACGATGCTGCAAGTAATACAGTTAAATATTGTACACTTACATCAGGCGCTACATCTACTACTTCAGGTATTGTAGTTTTCTCAACTACAAACGTGGCCAGTGGAAATGGTAACGACAACAATACAATAGATAATTGTGATATAAATGGCGGTGGCGTTGTTGCCAATGCTATTTATAGTTCCGGTTCTACCACAACTACTGCAACTAATAATAGTGGGGTTGTTATTTCTAATAATAAAATCAGAGACTTCTTTGTTGCAACTACAGCAACAAACGGTGTTCTCGTTTCTTCAGGAAATACAGACTGGACTATTTCAGGTAATAGTTTTTATCAGACAGCAACCAGAACTTTCTCTGCTTCTGCTACGCAAACAGCTATTAATATTTCCAATAGTTCAGGTAACAACTTCCTGATCTCTGGTAATTTTATTGGTGGCTCAACTATCAGTGCGGGCGGATCAGCATATAACATATCAGGAGTAACAACCTTTGCTACCAGGTATAGAGCTATCAGTATTACGGCTGGTACAACCACGGCTTCAAGTGTTCAGGGTAATACAATTAAAAATATGACTTTTAAATCCACAAGTTCTGCTTCAACAGCAGGTGGTCCTTGGGTGGGTATATATGTTAGTGCAGGTAATGTAAATATTGGTACAGTAACAGGTAATATTATTGGAGCTGCTACCGGAACAGGATCTATAAGTGATACTTTGAGCACAAACAGTGGCGGTATTAGTTCAGGTATATTTATCGATGGTGGTACTATACATAATATTGCTAATAATATTATTGGATCAATTAATACTGTTGGATCTACAACTTCTATTTCACATGGCTTTACAGGAATACATGTGGCAACATCCACTACGCCTACTATAAATGCTAATACAATAGGTAGTACATCCACTGCAAATAGTATTAATTCTATTACAGCCTCTACAGTAACAACAGCGACTGTTTCCGGAATTATTCAAGCTTCTTCCGGTACTGCCAGAATTTATGGTAATACTGTAGCTAATTTGAATAATGCACAGGTTCCTACTACTGCCGGTACAACTACAGTAATTCGTGGAATATGGGCGTCTAACGGTATTGATAGTATTGCTGGTAATACAGTAAGAAATCTATCCACTGCGGCTAATTCAACAGGCCTTACGAGCAGTGCGAGTGTAATAGGTATTGGAAACTTTACCAGTACGGCTGGTACATGGAGCATTTCACAGAATACCATATTCTCTTTAGCTAATAATAATTCTTCAGCTGCGGTTTCTGTTACTGGCTTATTTTATTTTGGCGGGGCTACTGCCGGTACGATTGCCAGGAACTTGATATATAACCTTTATTCCCCAAGTACTACTGCAGGAGGTTTAATAAGTGGTATCAATGCGGGTGGTGCAACAGCTACTTATCAGAATAATATGATACGCCTGGGTATTGATGCTAACGTTTCATCAGCGGCATCCACTCCTTATGTGGGTTTCCTTGAAACGGCTGGTACTAATAATATATGGCACAACACTATATTTATTGGTGGCACGGGCGTTAATGCCGTAGCCAATAATACGTATGCTTTCTTTAATAATGCTGCTATTACTACAACGCGTAGCATACGGGATAATATTTTCATGAACGAACGTTCAAATACTACAACCGGTGGTAAGCATTATTCTATAAGAATTGGTGGAACAACTACCAATCCTACAGGACTTACTATCAATAATAATATGTACCGTGCAACCGGTACAGGCGGAACTTTTGGTTTCTATAATAGCCTTGATGTTGCGGATCTTACTGCATGGAAAGCAGCAGTTGGTCAGGATGCGGCTAGTTTAACTACCAATCCATGCCTTGCAGGCCCAACTTCTCAAACTCCGGATCTTCATCTTACAACATGTTCAGGTGCGGGTAGCCCGGCAGATGGAACAGGTGCAGATGTAGGTGTAATAGATGATTATGATGCAGAAGCTCGTACAAACTTTACTCCAACAGATATAGGTGCTGATGCAGGTAATTATGGTGCAGTGGGTGTAGATGTGGGTTTAACTGCTTTAACATCACCGGCTGCAACAGGTTGTTATTCATCCACTCAGGCAGTAATAGTTACTTTAAAGAACTATGGTGTTAATACTATAGACTTTAGTGCTAACCCTGTTACGATTACCGTAACTACTACCGGCGGTTATACAAGTACCACCACGGTGAATACCGGAACACTTGTCTCTAATGGCACACAGTCTGTGACTATGCCGGCTACTATTGATATGTCAGTACCGGGCAATTTCGTCTTCAGTGGTTCTGCTACGGTAACTGGTGATGTTAATACTGCAAATGATGCGATGCCAACTGTCACCCGTACTGTAATGGGAGGAACATATAATGTTGGTGCAAGTGGCGCCTTCACTACACTTACAGCTGCAGTTGCTGCTTATAATGCAGCAACGTGTATAGTAAGTGCTATTACATTTAATCTTACGGATGCTACTTATAGTACTGCGGAAACTTTCCCAATCATTATAAGTGCAAATAGCCAGGCAAGCGCAACCAATACCCTTACAATTAAGCCTGCAACTACAGCTACTATTACAGGTTCTGTGGCTACGGGAGCCTTAATAAAATTAAATGGTGCTGATTTCGTTACCTTAAATGGTAGCAACATCGGTGGTACTGATAGAAGCTTAACTATTGAAAATACCAGTACTGCTACTTCGGGTAATGCGGTAATATGGTTAGCATCTCCTGCATCTGGCAACGGTTCTAACAATAACACTGTTAAGAATTGTAACATACAGGGTAATGCATCTACCACTACTTTCATAGGTATGTTTGTGGGAGGTAATGCTACCATTTCTATAGCAGCAACAGGTACAGAGAAAAATAATAACAACACCGTAAATAATAATCTTTTCAGAAAATCACAATATGGCCTGGCGTTCTTCGGTTTTGCCGCAGCGTCACCTGACTCTAATAATATAGTTACCAACAATAACTTTGGTACTGCTACTGCTGGTGATGCGTTCAACATTGAAGGTTTTCATGCAGACAGGCAGAAGGTAATGATGGTTTCGGGAAATGAAATTCAAAATGTTACTGGTATCGGTACCACTACTATGTATGGTGCGAGGTTATTGGATTTCAAATCAGGAACATTTATTAATAATAAAATACATGATGTAAGCTACACAGGTACCAGCACTACCAACGTTTATGGTGTGAGTTTATTGAGTTCAAGCTATACATTGGTTGGTGATCCATCCAATGCTTTAATTGCCAATAACTTTATATCTGCTATTACTTCATCTGGTACAAGTGCCACATGGAACTTAAGTGGATTGGCAGCGAGTTCAGGTTATGGAGACCGTTTTTATCATAATACCGTAACTCTTGCAGGTCAGCTTAATAACAGTACATCTGGTCTTTCTGCGGCGTTTTCAAATGGTAACGGAACCGTTACTACACCGGGTACTAACATAGATGTTAGAAATAATATTTTTAATGTTACCGGTTCAGCTGCAGGAGGAAACTTATATGCTTATTATACAAAAGCTACCAGCTTTGCGGGTTCTACTTTAAATTATAATTTACTGAGAAGTGCGGGAACAGGTGCTACCAACAATACCGGTAGTTTCAATGGGGTAAATTATGTGACCCTTGCAGAATGGCAGGCGGCAACAGGAATGTCTGCTAACGGAACAAACACAGCTCCAAACTTTATCTCAGCTACTAATCTGCATTTAAATACCATTACCAATACAGCTATCAACAACCTGGGTACTCCGCTTGCGGCAGTTACTACAGATATTGATGGAGATACAAGAAATGCATCTACTCCTGATTTAGGTGCAGATGAGTTTACGCCAGCCGCGGGTGTGGATATGGGTGTGAGTGCTTTGGTTAGCCCGGGTGCTAATGGCTGTTATACTGCGGCAGAAACAGTAACCGTAACCATTAAAAATTACAGCGGTAATACAATTGATTTCTCAACAGATAATATAACTGTTACGGTAACTGCTACAGGTGGTTACAGCAGTTCTGTACTTGTAAACAGCGGTACATTGACTTCATTGGGAACAATGAATGTTACGATGCCGGCTACTATTGACCTTTCAGTATTTGGTTCTTATACATTTACATCGTCTACTTCTTATGGTGGAACAGAATTAAATACAGCTAATGATACTCTTATAGTTACCAGAACAAGTGTAACACCAACGGTAGGTACCGTTTCTATAACATCTCCTTCAGGAGCATCTTATTGCCTAACATCAGGTCGCCCGGTTTTAGCTCTTTCATCGGCTGCGGGTGGTGTGATTCAATGGCAGGAGTCTTTAGACAACAGTACATTTACTAACGTTGGAACGGATAGCTTGAGGTACACGGTTGCTTCTAATATTACAGCAACTTCGTACTATCGTGCAATGGTTACCTGTGGTGCAACTAGCGTTACCAGCAATGTAGTAACCGTTACTTTTAATAATCCTTCGATAACCGGATCAACACCGGCTACAAGATGTGGAACCGGAACAGTTAACTTAGCAGCAACTGCTTCTGCAGGAGCTTCAATTAACTGGTATGCTGCTGCAACGGGTGGAACATCCTTAGCGACAGGTACAACATTTACTACTCCTAGCATTAGCACTACTACAACTTATTATGCACAAGCGGTAATAGGTTCTGGAACTCAAAGCGGTATTGGTTTACCTGCTACAGGTGTACCAAGTAGTACAGGTGCATCTGCTCAACGCGGTATTGTATTTACAGCTACCAGCAACTTTACATTAGTTTCTGCTCAATATTATTCTCCAACTATTGCTACCAATACGGTAACTGTAACATTGGTTGATAATACAAGTGCTGCAGTACTTCAAACGGCTACATTAACAATTCCTCAAACAGTAGCGGGTTATTTCACTATGAATTTGAACTTCCCTGTTACACCAGGCACTTATCGCCTGTTGGCAAGTTTCAGTCAATCTGTAAATAGAGATGCAGCAACACAAACTTATCCAATGAGCATGGGCTCTGTTGGTTCTATAACCAGTGGATATGATGCTGGAGTTGTGGCATACTATAGCTATTTCCATAATATTACTATCACATCAGGTTGTGAGTCTGCAACAAGAACTGCAGTAGTTGCAACGGTTAATACTCCTCCGGCTATTACAGCGAGTGCTTCTCCAGCTACCATTTGTAGCGGAACAAGTACCACTTTATCTGTTTCAAGTACTAATGCAGGGTATTCTTATTCTTGGTCTCCTGCAACAACGCCTGCAACAGGTGCATCTGTTACAGCTAGTCCTGTAACAACAACAACTTACACGGTATCAGCTATAGACACTTCAGGTGGTGCCAACAACGGTTGTGGAGCAACAGCTACACAGCTGGTTACTGTAAATCCTTCTCCTTCAAATATTGTGATCACGGCTGATACTACAATTTGTGTTGGTGCAAGTGTTTCTTTAACCGCAACATCAGGTTCTACTGCACCGGGGCTTGCCTCTGCATATGGTTTCGCAACATCAACAGGTGCTTCATTAGATCCTATGACTGGTGCTACTACTTTATTAACAAGCAGTAATGATGATACACCAACTGGTACCCCAACAAACATTGGCTTTACATTTAATTTCAACAATACTAATTATACTCAGTTTAGTGTGAGTCCTGATGGATGGATATTATTGGGTGGTGCAACAGCTGTAAGCCAGTTTACTAATGCTGTAACAAGTACTACTAATATTCCTAAATTGTATCCTTTCTGGGATGACCTGGCAACTGGTACTGATGGAAGTGTAACCTCAGTAGTTACCGGAACTGCGCCAAACAGAATTTTAAAAGTACAATGGTTTGTAACTGTTCCTAGATTAACTACAGGAGCAGCCAATTCAACATTCCAGGCTTGGATGTATGAAACTTCTAATAAAATTGAATTCCGTTATGGCACTATTGTAACGCCTACTTCAACATCTATATCAGCAGGTATAACCGGAGACGCGACAAACTTTAACAGCATCACTTTCTCAAGTAACACAAGCAGTAATAGCGTAGCTAATGATGCAAATGCAACTACAGCTCCTGCTTCAGGAAGAATGTACACCTATACTTTACCAAGTACAGCAACACCAATTACCTGGTCTCCTTCAACCTATCTTAACAGAACAGACAGCACTACGGTGATTTCAACACCTACGGCTCCAATAACATATACGGCTACTGCAACAATAGGTAGTTGTTCTAAAACGGCTACAGTAACCGTTAGTATTTCTAATCTTTCTGTATCAGCTACGGCTACCAATGCAACGTGTAATGGTACGTCAACAGGTTCCATCGTAGCAACTGCTACCGGAGGCCTGGCTCCTTACCAGTTCTCATTGAATGGTACAACTTACCAGTCTTCAAACACCTTCAGTAGTCTGGCAGCTGGAACATATACAGTTTATGCAAAAAGTGCACGTAACTGTGTGGTTACCACTTCTACTGTTGTAGGTCAGCCTTCTGCTGTGGTTGCAACTATTAATGGTTCAACAAACCCTGTTTGTAATAACCAATCTAACGGAACTATTACAGCTTCAGGTTCAGGTGGTACAGGAACAATAACATTCTCATTAAATGGTACAACATACCAGGCTAGTGGTTCATTTACGGGATTAGCTGCCGGATCTTATACAGTATATGCACGTGATGCAAATCTTTGTATAGGAACTGCAACAGTTACCTTAACTAACCCGTCATTGCCTTCAGTTACAGCAACTAACAATGGTCCTGTTTGTAGTGGAGCAAATGCTACACTTACAGCTACTGCAGGATATACTACGTATGCTTGGACAACAAGCGGAACGGGTTCTATAACTAATGCTTCTTCTGCGGTGGCAACAGCTGTTGCTCCGGCAAATGGAGATGTATTTACCGTAACGATCACAAATGCAAGCGGTTGCTCAAATACAGCAACCACTACGGTTTCTACTATTGCTAATGTAGCGGCATCTGTTACTATCACAGCAGATCCGGGTACAGAAATTTGTGCAGGATCACCAATTAAGTTTACAGCTAATCCTGTAAATGGCGGAACAACTCCGGCATACCAATGGTATTTGAACGGAGTAGCCGTACCGGATTCAACAAACAGTACATATACCAGCAGTGCATTTAACGATGGAGATATGATATATGTGGTGATGACTTCAAGCATTACATGTACAACAGGAAGCCCTGCTACTTCTAATACAGAAACGATCACGATCACTCCTATAATTTTTGCATCTGTAAACCTTACCGCCTCAGCTACTACAGTTTGTAGCGGAAACAGCGTAACATTTACAGCGTTCCCTACAGGTGGTGGAGCAACTCCTTCTTATGATTTTTATGTAAATGATATATCAGTTCAATCAGGTGCATCAAATGTTTATACTTATACTCCAGTTAACGGAGATAATGTGTATGTAGTGATGACATCAAGTTTCGCTTGTGCTATTGGAAGCCCGGCTACTTCATCAACCATAACTATGACGGTTAATGCAACCCCATCTGCACCGGTAATTACCGCAGGCGGGCCAACCACATTCTGTAATGGTGGTTCTGTAACCTTAACTTCAAGTTATAGCGGTCTTGGTAATGTTTGGTCTCCGGGTGGAGCTACCACAGATGCTATTACAGTTTCAACTTCAGGATCATACTCTGTGGTGTATACTTCAGCACAGGGTTGTCCTTCACCGGCATCTGCTCCTGTAGTAGTAACCGTAAATGCCAATCCTACCGTATCTATATCTGGCAGCAATTACTATTGCACAGGTGGAAGTACTTTATTAACGGCTAATGCTACGGCAGGTTCAGGAACTATAACCACTTATCAGTGGACATTAAATGGAACAACGGCTCTGGGAACTGCTTCAACACAAGCAGCAACTGCAGCTGGTTCATATACTGTAACAGTAACAAACAGCAACGGCTGTTCAACAACATCAACAGCATTTGTGCTTACAGAAGCAACGCCTCCAACTGCAACAATTACTTCAAGTTGTTCAGCATTGTTCCCAGGTAACACGGCTACATTAACAGCTACTCCTGCAACCGGAGTATCATATTCCTGGACATTAAACGGAGGAGGTGTATTGTCAACAGCTAATCCTTATACAACTGCTGCAAATGCTGCAGGAACTTATCAGGTAACTGTAACGGATAATACTACAGGATGTGTAGGTACTGCAACCATTGTAATTAGCAATGTAACAGGTGCTATTGCAGGTGGATCAACCTATACTATACCATCAGCATGTGGTTTCCCTACCATTCAAAGTGCAGTTTCTTACCTTAACACAAATGGTGTTAGCGGAACGGGTGCAATTACATTTAATGTAACAGCAGGTCATACAGAAACAGCACCGGCAAAAGGTATTACATTAGGTAGTACAATATTTAACGCATCACAATCATCAGCAACCCCTATCACCTTCCAAAAATCTGGAGCTGGAACAAACCCTCAGGTTACGGCAGGTTTACAAACTGCAGGTTCTGTAATAGATGCGGTAATCAGATTAAAAGGTGCTGATTTCACAACTTGGGATGGAATTGACGTTCGTGAGAACGCTTCAAATACGGTTTTGGCAACTGCTGCCACTAATACTATGACTGAATTTGGTTATGGATTATTCTATGCAGATACCACAAACGGTGCACAAAACAATACTATCAAAAATGCGGCTATCAGCCTGAACAGATCTTATGCAAATAGTTTTGGTATTTATTCTAACGTTCGTCATAATGGAGATTCAGTAACAACTAAACAAATTACGGATACATCGGCTGGTCCAAATAAGAACAACAAGTTCTATACTAACAGCATCAGCAATGTTAACGTAGGTATTGCTCTAGTTGGTTCAACTGCTCCAAACAGCATGGATGGTGGAAATGATATTGGTGGTACATCTTCAGGAACTGGTAATACTTTAACCAACTGGGGTGGACAAGCGCCATTAACTACTTATCCTAGTGTAACGAGCTCTAACCAAGGTATTTTTGTTATAAATCAGGTTAATGATAATATCAGCTTCAACAACATTA
>JBKJSZ010000131.1:0-5528 GCA_046593675.1 Ferruginibacter sp. | reverse complement strand
TCTTACATTGATGCTTTTATGATCAACAATTCATTCAGTTGTATGTTGTGCGGAATTGGTTTTGATGCAGAGGTTGCACATGATTTTTCAAAACAAAAAAAACGTGGCTTGACTTCTTATATAAAACAAACATTTAAAAATTTTATTAACGCTAAGCCCTATTCTTTTGAATTGATTATTGGAGATAAAATAATCAAAACAAAAAGTTACTTTATCAGTATTGCCAACAGTAATCAGTTCGGAAATAATTTTACCATCGCACCCAAAGCAAGTTTATCTGATGGTTTATTGGACATTGTTGCCGTAAATAAAATGAATAAACTCAAAATGATCTTTACTGTTTTGCGTCATGTAAAGTTTGGCAGGATCGCTCCGGTTAATGATAACAATGATGCTGATGATATATGTTATTTCCAAACAAAAAATATCCGTATAAACAACCTGAATGCTGCGCCATTACACATTGATGGAGAACCTGCAGAAACAGCGTCTACTTTTGAAATTAACATAATAGAAAAAGCAATCCGCTTATTGCAATCTTAATTATTTTTCAGCAATACACCCAGTTCTTCCAGCGCTTTTCTATTAAATGGATTATTGAATGATTGTATAACATCTACTTTTTCTCTACCCGATAAATGGAAATTCAATGCGGCTGTTTTTTCCGGCTTCTCCGGCATGTACATAATTCCAATCCGTTGAAAAAAGTTATCCTTATGTTGCAGATAACTGAACTGATCTACCTGAAAATAATCCTGGAGTTTAAACAGGTTATGTTGTAACATCATGGCCGGGTTTACGAGCATATCCGTTAATGATGTAGTTTCAAAAGGATTTTGCCAGTTGTCTTTAGGCCGGTCTCGCAATTGCAGAATAATCACGCGTTTCAGATTTTCTTTTAGCCATATCTGAAAATGTTCGAGAAAACGTAAGGTTGTTTCCTGTCCAAAATTATCTCTTAAGCCTGCATCCATTACATCAATTACAGGTTCACTGGGAAGCCATACGTTCGGCAATATGTAAGGGAAAGTTGCGTTCATTCTCAAAGCCGTCAATAATCTTAAATTCAAAGGTTGTTGATGGGTAAACATGGCTGCAAAGTCTATGGCATCCGGCGAAACAGATGTGTCTTTACTGTATATCGCAGGTTTCATCATGAATCGCATAGGTTGTGAACTCACAATCATTTTGCGGCCATCTCTTTTTACAACTGAATTTAAAATGAGTAAAGGCACCAACCCTGCATGTTCATCGGCTGCATAATCTTTGATCTGTATATTCAGCAGATTGCCCGTATTATCTCCTAATTTTTTCTCGAATGCATACCCACGGTCTTTAATATACTGAAGATGGTCAACAGAAAATTTTTGTGATGGTGCAAAAAGATCCCTTGCAATCATAGAAGTAAAAACCGGGTTCAGAAGATCGCGAGTGATGTTATCATTATATTTTTCATTATACAGATCAATATTGCTTCCATGTATTTTACTACGGTATAATTCACGGTAATACGCTGCAGATAACATTCCACCACTGGCACCGCTGATCATGAACGTGTTTTTCATGAGGTTGCCATTTCCCATGCTGTCAATTTTTTGCAAAGTATTCATAACAAAAGCAGCACTTCTTAAACCGCCGCCGCTGACATTTATAAAAATCATGACCGGCTTTTCTGAAGACTGATTTTTTTTCCAGTTTTCAAGAACTGTAATCATATTCAAACTATCGGCTTCCTGTAATGCAGGAGAACATAATTCCACCAATGCCTTTTTATTATATGCCGGGCGAAGACTTTTGTTATTATAATTTAATCCGTAGGCTTTATTACGTGGATCAATAATTTCTTTTTTATATAAGAAATTGATAAAGATGATCAGCACAATCGCAAACGGTAAACTCCAGCTTTTTAAAAAATAATTCAATGATCCTATCAAGGCACACATTATTGCTAAAAAGATCAAAATACTGGCTGCAGCAGGCATTTCAAAATAACTGTTCTCCAAAAAGAAACCTATCACCACCAGAAATATAAAAGCCAGTATAATACATACAATTGCGGCAATGTGATGCCGTTTAAATACCATATCAATATATTCTTTCCGGTAATGTTTTACAATTCTGGGTTTTTTGATCATGAAAAAAGAATTGATGTAAGTGGATACTTTCAAACCAAAATGATCCTCAAACTCAAATGGCGCTTTGCGCTCTCTTAATTTTTCATGATGTAACTCTAATGGTGCAATGGTTTTATTAATGGTTAATTCAGCGCCAAAGAAATAAGCGAATGAAATAAAACACAATAAAATAAATCCTGATAACAAACCGCCCAGTAAACCAGCAATACCCAGAGGCGACATCAATTCAATATCATCATTAAATTGAATTAATCTTATAAAATAAAATACCAGGAACAGCAATGGAATCAGGCAATTATTGATGCAGTATTTCAAAAATGGTTTACGGGTGGTGGCCAGAAATCTGAAACGAGGGCTGTGTAAAATAAAGGTGGTGATATTCCAGCTCATTACAAAAACACCCAAAGCAATTCCCGTAATAAAAGCGCTCAGCATATTTACGTTACCTAAATATTCAGGAGCCAGCAACAGGGCATCTGCACCGAAAATTTTTAACAGATTCCCATTTACTGTAGAAGTAAGCACAAACCAGAAAAGCAATAATACCTGGCTCTTTCGAAAATGCAGTAGAAATAACTGTACCGGAAAAAAATGGTAAATAGATTTTAAAAACTTCATAGTATTATGGATACTAAATATAATACAAAAGCTTTTAAAGCTATATTTATTTAATCAACTGTTTACGCACTAAAAAAACATTTACCACAAAACTCAAAACAATCATCATAGCAATGAACTGATGCGATGCAGCCATCCATATAAAATGCTGATTGGTTGCATTCAATAAAGCGCCAATACCTAATAACACCTGTGCTATTACGAAAAACAAGAATAAGAAACGGAATAATGCAAAAGAACCATTCATTTTATATTTTCCCGTTTTATAAAAATATAAGATGGCTGCTATAAAAAAGATATAAGCCAATCCTCTGTGAATGAAATGAACCATTATCGGATCATTGATAATACGCATAAAGGATTCACCCGAACTTTTTTCAGGAAAATATTTTCCATTCATATCTGGCCATGTAGGTGCAGTTATAGCGGCTTTCAATCCTGCCATTAAACCACCGTAGATCAATTGAAAGAACAATATAATTCCTATGATAATCTGCCATGATTTTAACGATGCGCTGATCAACTTTTCTTTCATGGATTTGAGCAAAGACAAGGCAAACCATAATGTATAAGCCAGCAAAATCATTGCAGCCATAAAATGTGTAGTGAGTTCTACATGTCCCACAAAATATTTTTCAGGCACCAAACCGCTCTTCACCATAAACCAACCGATAGCACCTTGCAATCCTCCGAGTAAAAATAAAATGACCAACGGCATGATCATCTTCCTCGAAAATTTTTTCTTTAACAGGAAATAAAGAAACCCGATCAAAAAAACCATTCCCATTGCCCTGGCCCATAACCGATGAACCCATTCCCAGAAAAAAATATATTTAAATTCAGAAAGTGAAAAATTCTGGTGAACATATTTAAATTGATCCGTCGTTTTATATTTATTAAATTCAGTTATCCATTCCGCATGATTCAATGGCGGCAATGCACCGGTGATCGGTTTCCATTCTGTGATAGATAATCCTGATTCTGTAAGTCGTGTTATGCCTCCGATCAATACCTGCACCATGATCATAATCACTCCGGCTATCAGCCAACTTGCTACCTGGCGATTGTTCTTATTCTGTTGTGCCGTATCAGCTGGTATTTGTATTTCCGCTAAACTGTTTATCATCAGGGCACAAAGGTATGAAGGGTACAATGTGAATAAATCTGATTTACACAATAAAATCTTTGTTTGATATTTGTTGAGATGTTGCAACCATTCTTATACAAGACAAAAATTGAAGCGGGCATAGATGAAGCAGGGCGTGGTTGTTTTGCCGGGCCGGTTTTTGCACCAGCCGTAGTACTTCCCAAAAATTTTCATCATCCCTTATTAAATGACAGCAAACAACTTACAGAGAAAGAAAGAGATGTCTTAAGACCGGTAATTGAAAAAGAAAGCATTGCCTATTCTGTTGCATCGGTTGATAATGACATCATTGATTCCATAAATATTTTACAGGCTTCTTTCCGGGCCATGCACCTGGCGCTGGATACTTTAAAAAGAAAACCAGATCTGTTACTGATAGATGGCAATCGCTTTTTACCTTATAAAGATATCAGGCATACCTGCATAATAAAAGGTGATGGTTTATATGCATCAATTGCAGCAGCCAGTATTTTAGCCAAAACTTACCGGGATGAATATATGCAGCAATTGCATCGTGAATTTGAACATTATGGCTGGCTTTCCAATAAAGGGTATGGTACGCGTGAACACCGCGATGCAATTGAAAAATTTGGCATCTGTAAATACCACCGTAAAAGTTTTCGTAATCTTTCGGAGCAACCCGATTTCATAGACGAGTTGGATCAACTGATAAAATCACCGGCACCCTGACGAATAATCTGCCAATCATCTGTGGTACAATCCACAACAGTGGAAGGAATGATTCCACCAGATCCACCGTCGATCACAAGGTCAACCAACTTTCCAAAATTTTCAAACATCGTTTCAGGATCTGTATATTCTTCCACCATGTCTCCCGGAAGGGATGCACTTAATAATGGATTTCCCAATTCTTCCAGTATTTGCCCGCAGATCCTGTTATCAGGAATTCTTAACCCAATCGTAGATTTTTTGGTTTGAAGAATTTTAGGAACCTGTTTACTGGCCGGTAAAATAAAAGTATATGGTCCGGGAAGATGATTTTTCAGTGTTCTGTATAATGGTGTATCAATGCTCTTTGTAAAATCACTCAAGTGGCTCAGATCCCGGCAAATAAAAGTTAATTGCGCTTTTTGCGGATCAATATTTTTGATTTTGCAGATGCGTTCGATCGCTTTAGGCTGGAAGATATCACAACCAAGTCCATAAATAGTATCCGTAGGATAGATAATAATTCCGCCATCCTTAAGGCATTCCACCACTTGTTTTATAAGCCTAGGCTGTGGATTTTGCGGATGAATTTGTATCAGCATCGCTTCAAAATAACATAAAATATGCCGATAGGCAGAAAACAAATTTTTCAGGTTACTTTTGCACCGCTTTTTTATTACGCAACAAAAAAAACTTATTATGTCTCTTATTACGGTCGGAACAATGGCTTTCGATGCAATTGAAACTCCTTTTGCGAAAGTGGACAGAATTGTAGGTGGATCTGCAACTTATGTTGCCTATGCTGCAAGCAATTTCATTAAAGATGTAAAACAAATCTCTATTGTGGGATATGATTTTCCTGAAGAAGAAATGAACGAGTTGAAATCACGTGGAGTGGATGTGGAAGGCGTGGAAATTGTTCCTGATAAAAAATCATTTTTCTGGAGCGGAAAATATCA
>JBKJSZ010000122.1:0-7056 GCA_046593675.1 Ferruginibacter sp. | reverse complement strand
TAACAACTGGGGTATGCGACAAGCAAAAGGGGATTATTTCTTTATCGTTAATAATGATACGGAGGTAACCCCTGAGCTTATCGATCTTTTGCTACAACCTTTTACTACAGATGATTCAATTGCGGCAGTTTGCCCTAAAATTCTTTTTTACCATAGTCCCGATACCATTCAATACGCTGGTTTTACCAAAATGAATCCTGTAACAGGAAGAACCTATTGCATTGGTGATAAAGAAAAGGATCTCGGACAATATGATACGCCCGGATATACTTATGGCGCACACGGTTGTGCTATGATGGTAAAAAAATCAGTGGTCAGTAAAATTGGTATGTTCCCGGAAAAGTTTTTTTTGTATTACGAAGAATGGGACTGGAGCAGTAGAATGCTTAAAGCCGGCTTTAAAATTTATTTCCAGGCAAAAGCATCCATCTATCATAAAGAATCAATGTCTGTAGGAAAAAACAGCACTTTAAAAACCTATTACCTCACGCGCAACCGCATACTTTTTATGCGCCGCAATTCTACATGGCTGCAGTTTTTTGGTTTTGCAACCTTCTTTGCAGTGGCTGCCTTTCCAAAAGCGATACTCTCCTATACTTTTAAACGTCAATTTCCGTTTCTGAAAGCATACTTTCGCGGTATACTATGGAACTTTAAAAATTCCAGGTATTCAACTGTATAATCTTTATTTATTCTAAAGACTGATATGAGAATTGGCATTGAAGCACAGCGTTTATTCCGCCCCAAAAAACATGGAATGGAAATCGTTACGCTGGAGATCCTTCGCCAGATAGCTAAAATAGATCACCAAAATCAATACGAAGTTTTTGTGTCAAACGACGCTGATGTTTGTTTGGCAGATGATCACTCCGTCCACATTAAAAACCTTCCTGCCCGTTTTTATCCGCTTTGGGAACAATTCACTTTACCAAAAGCAGCTCATGCAGAAAAAATAGATCTGCTTCATTGTACCGCCAATACTGCACCGTTGTGGTATAATAAACCTTTGGTGGTAACTATTCATGATGTTATTTATATGGAGTCTTTCGATTTCAGCGGATCAGCCTACCAGAATTTTGGAAATGTATACCGAAGATATATCGTCCCGAAAATTGCAAAAAAAGCAAAAAAAATTATCACGGTTTCTGAATATGCAAAAAATATCATCAGCAACAGATTAGGAATTGCTGCAGATAAAATTGATGTGGTTTATAATGGCGTACATGAAAAATATACCTCAATCAGCGATGAGACTATTTTATCCTCTGTAAGAAATAAATATAAATTACCGCAAAGTTTTTTATTACATTTCGGCAACACAGCCACCCGAAAAAACACGATAGGCGTTCTGAAAGCCTATGCACTTTACAAAAAAAACAATAATGCCATTCCATTGGTCATTACCGGGATAGATAAAAATTTACTCGCAAAATGGTTGCAGTCTATACAGGCCGAAGAAATAGTAAATGACATCATACTTCCCGGCTATATAGCTGCAGAAGATCTTCCATCTATGTATAACTTGGCTTCCATCTTTTTATATCCATCTTTAAATGAAGGTTTTGGAATGCCGGTAATTGAAGCAATGGCATGCGGAACACCTGTAATCACTTCTACGGTAACTTCTCTTCCGGAAGTTGCGGGCGACGCAGCGATGTTAATAGATCCATCAAATGAAAATGATATCTGTTCCGCTATACAAACTTTATCTTCACAACCGGAGTTGTATGCTGCTTTACAATCAAAAGGATGGATAAATGCCAAACGTTTCAGTTGGGAAGCCGCAGCAAAAAAAACCATTGCTATTTATAAAGAAATAATTGCATGACAGAAACGATAAGCATACTGTCGTTCATAATTCAGGGCATCCTTGCGCTGATATTAATTTTTCCGGTATTATCTGGTTTGATTTATTTATTATTTCCTAAAAAGAAATTAAAAACTATTAACAATGAAAATGGTGACTATGCCATCATTGTAACTGCTTATAAATATACTGGCAATCTCGAAAACGTAGTGGATTCATTGCTGAAAATGAATTACAATAATTTCATGGTGTACATTGTAGCGGATGATTGTGCAGATTATCATCCGGATTTTAAAGACATACGGGTTGTTGTTTTAAAACCGGAAATTCCATTTGCCAATCAGGTAAAATCGCATTTTTATGCTATTGAAAATTTTAAAAGGCCACATAACCGGTTAACCATTATTGACAGTGACAATCTCGTACATCCCGATTATTTACAAGAACTTGATCCATTTTTTTCTGCAGGATATAAAGCTGTGCAGGGCGTTCGTGCGGCAAAAAATTATGATAACACGTATTCGAAACTGGATGCGATCAATGAATTGTATTATTTGTTCTGCGACCGGAAGTTGTTATTTGGTATCGGATCATCCTGTATGCTGTCCGGCTCCGGAATGGCATTTACCACCGAATTATATACCGAATGTTTAGGCAATCTGAATACGTCGGGCGCTGGTTTTGACAAGGTGTTGCAGATGAAAATTGTAAGCAATAAAAACAGGATCGCCTTTGCTGAAAAAGCCATTGTCTACGACGAAAAAACATCTTCCACCGATCAATTGGTAAAACAAAGAGCCAGATGGATCAATACCTGGTTCCGTTTTTTTTCCTTCGGTTTACAACTGGTAAAAAAAGGAATATTTCATTTAAACCTCAACCAGTTTTTATTCGGATTTGTATTATTGAGGCCTCCGTTATTTATGCTGATTTTACTGGTTGGAATTTTATTTCTGTTAAATGTATTTGTAAATACAACGATTGCATTAATCTGGATAGGACTCTTGATGATATT
Organism: Ferruginibacter sp.; assembly: GCA_046593675.1. Classification (GTDB taxonomy): domain Bacteria; phylum Bacteroidota; class Bacteroidia; order Chitinophagales; family Chitinophagaceae; genus Ferruginibacter. The sequence goes on along the minus strand of JBKJSZ010000122.1, from coordinate 4,234 downwards.
TGTTGCCGGTTTTTTATTTGCATTAAAAATAATGAAAGCACCCAAAACTTTATACAAAGCATTATGGCACATTCCGGCTTTTATGTTCTTCCAGGTATTGTCGTTAATGAAAGCAAAAAAAGCGAATCAGATATCTGTGGCTACCGTGCATCAGCATCATAAAAAAATGGAAGAAGTTAAAGACCTGTAAAACATAACATGAATAATAACATGGAGAAAATTTCAGCTTTGAGTTTAAAGAATGAAAATAAATTGTTGTTATGGATTGTTTGTATAGGCGCACTTATAAGAATATATGTTTGTTTTGGCAGTACGTTGCCGCACATGCACAGAGATTCCTGGGATTATTTTAAACAGGCAGATGCCTTACTGGCAGGCGGTTACATAAATTATTTCCCCAATGGATATCCAGCCATTATAGCTTATGTAAAAGTTTTCGCCGGAGCAAACACAGAAATGGCCATGCTATGGCTGCACATTATCATGGCTGTTGCCACTATGTATTTTGTGTACAAGATCAGCAAATTGGTTTTCAAAAATATCTCCCTTGCATTATTTACTATTCTCATTCTTGCAATTTATCCAACGCAGATAAACCTGGTAAGATGGCTTACATCAGAAATACCTACCACTTTTTTATTAACAGCGGCCTACCTGAGTTTTTATAAAAATAAATATTGGATATCGGGTATTTTATTAGGTGCGGCCACACTCGTTCGAACCGAAGTGATTTTTATTGCAGCATTATTGATAGTCTGCCAGTTGCTGTTCAGTAAAAAAATAAATTATCGTTTGGCTATCGCTTTTCTGATACCGGTCATTTTAATGGGCATGTATTGTAAATTTAAAACGGGAAAATTTGCCATCGCCGGACATAGTCGCGTAAATATCATGTATTCCATAACGGCTGCAGGTGCAGATATAGACTGGAAATACATTGACAAACATCCGGAAATTACCACAGATAAACAAGCTACCGATGCTTACATCTCGCATCTTAAAAATGAGCCGGTTCAGTTTATTAAGGAACGTGCAGCCAATTTATGGGAACTCTGGGGAATACCTTCTTCTGCTGACGGAACACGCAGCAATGCTTCACGTTGGATGATTGCCGCAGGTAATTTTGTGTTGGTATTTTTTGGGATAGCCGCATGGTGGATCAACCGGAAAAATTTATTCGCATTCGTACTGATCCTTCCTTTTGTCATCATAACCGGCCTTCACACCATGATGTATTCTTTACAACGATATACGTTTCCGGCAGAACCTTTTATGATTATCCTGGCCATGGCTATATTGTATCAATGGATTTTTGTTAGAACTCCAAAACGATTGGCTGATTAATTTTTATTAAAAACGAACATCGGGTACTCTCCTTTCAATCCGCATTTTTCAGGCTCTTTTTCTTCTTTGTTATAAATGGCCTCCAGCAGTTTTTTTCCGCCCAGATTTTCATGAATATAGGTTTTCATAAAAGGTACACTTATAGAACGCCAGCACATCAGTTTAAAAGAAACCGGTAAATGCTTTTGAAAATATTCATAAGGATGTGCATAGAAATACAACATTTTAGCAGGTTCTCCTTTGCCTGCGGCTTTACTCAGCAAACTCTTTAAACGGTTGCCAATAAATTCAACACCTCTGAAAGGCAACAACGAAATATTCATCCACGGAGAATGTTTATACCAGTCGTACACAACCACACCTTTTCCTTTAGGCATTAATACACGGTATAATTCGGTGATCGCTTTTACCTGTTCATCTTTGGGAATATGATAGATCGTATTTAAAGAAATAAAGCCATCGATCGTATTTTCTTTTACCGGCAGATTCGTCATGTCACATAAAAGACAAATTGCTTTATCACCCAATTTGCGTTTACATTCACTTAATCCCTGGAAAGACATATCCACACAAATTCTATATTGGTAATTTTCTGAATATTGTAAATAGTCTTTAAACTGCAAAGCACCGGATGCTGCATCCATCATATATTTTCCCGAAGGATTTAAAAAACGGTTCACACGATCGTGGCATTTTTTTAAATAATCCTGCGCAAACGGACGAAGGTCTTCGAATATATCTGCATCTTCATAATCACCTTTTTCCGTAGTATGCCAGCCACGGTTATCATAAAAATCTTTTACCAGTTTTTTATCCTCACTCAGTAATTCCCCAACAATTTTATCTTTGGAGTCTACTAACGCAAGGTCCCGTAACAGTAAAACAATTTCCTGTACGATCGGATAGATATAATCTCCTTTTACAGTAATCAAACCTTTTTCAATTGTTGTAGTCATCGGTTTACCATCTACCTGCCATAAACCGCCCGCGGAAATTTTTGCATTAAGCTGAGAAATTTCTGCTGAAGTTAATACACGTACATCCGCAGAAGTAATAGGACATTTAAGAATATTGATCCACTCCATTCGTAAGGGTTGATGATTAGTTGATAAATGTAAATTTAGGCGATTCAGTAAAACTTCCGCAACCTGTTGATAAAAACTAAGTGCTTCTGTTATACTTTTATGCATAACATGGCCATCACAAAAATTGTAAAGATAGTTTTCACTGCAGTTAACGTGGTTACAACTATATTATTATTTACAGGAGCATATAGTTATTTGATTGATCCAAAAAATGGCTGGATGCTGGCCATCACCAACTTATTTTTTCCGATAACGGTTGCCTGCATGATGGCATTATTAATTATTGGAATCATCAGCAGATTCAAAATTTACAAGCTGGCTTTGTTGGCAATCATCATTTGCATTCCCGCCATTTTAAAATGTATAGCCTTTAATTTACCTGCATCACCTCACCACAAAAACCTAGGAAACATTCGTATTTTAACCTGGAATACCGGATTGATGAACATTAACGCACCTGATAGTTTATCAGCAAAAAAAGGAAACCAGGAATTATTTAAACAGATCAGGGAAATACAACCGGATATACTTTGCCTGCAGGAATTCCTTACGTCGCAATGGCCCGGAAGCGATTACAATTATATTGACAGTATAAAAAGTTTTGGATATCCCTATTCTGTTTTCAGCAAGGATCATTACGATGAAAAAAATTTCTTTCAGAGAGGCACCATTTTATTCAGCAAATTTCCTGTTACAGATTCGGCCATTGTAAGATATCGGCTGCCTTTTGCAGGCTCTATGCTGCGTACAGGCATTTACGTACAGGGCGACACGATAGATGTTTTTACCACACGTTTGCAAAGTATAAATTTTGGAGAAAATGAATATGAATCTTTATCTAAAGCCAAAAGAATATCTCCTGCTGCTATCAAAGGTGGAAAAAGTATTCTACAAAAATTAAAAAGAGGATATTTATACAGGAGTGAACAGATCAATCTTGTAAAAACAGCTATAACAAACAGCCGCCGTGCACACGTTTTTACCGGAGATATGAATGACGTGCCGTGCAGTTATGCGTATGCGCAGGTTAAAGGAAATATGCTGGATGCCTGGTTAAAAAAAGGTTCCGGAATCGGTCGCACTTTCAGAAGAATCTCTCCTACACTGCGAATCGATTATATTTTTTGTGATAAAAATTTCAACATCAGTCAAACCAAAAGAATCACCACTTCAGGAAGTGACCACAATGGTTTATTCGCAGATATTTTTGTTCAGAAAAAATAGATTTTACTGCAAGGGAAAATAAAGAGAGAATACAGATCCTTCACCCGGAACACCCGTTGCTTTAATAAATCCTATATGATTTTGCACCACTTTTTTACAAATGGCTAATCCAATTCCGGTTCCTTCAAATTCTGCACGACCATGTAACCGTTGAAATAACAGAAATATTTTTTCATCATATTGCTGATCGAAACCTATGCCATTGTCCGTAAAACTGATCTTCGAATATTTTTTACTCATATTTAATCCTTGCATACCCATATCTTCCGCATCTACTGTTTCATGGGAAATATGAATTTTCGGTGGAACATCAGGCCGGCGATATTTCAACGCGTTTGAAATTAAATTAGTAAATAATTGAATAAACTGAACATACACTATGTTCATTACAGGCAACGGATCAAATGTTATGGAAGCTTCTTTTTGCTCAATATCTTCATGAACATTTTCTATAACTTCATTCAGCACTTTGTTCAGGGAAACAGTTTCCATAACAGTCGAATCATTGTTAGATTTGGAATAACTTAACAAAGCTTCAATCAGGTTTTGCATTCGCGCTGCTGCGCTGATCACGCGATTAA
>JBKJSZ010000029.1:0-7555 GCA_046593675.1 Ferruginibacter sp. | reverse complement strand
ACCTGTTATAAGCTAGGGCTTTAATTCCGTATAAATTCGCATAAGGTGTGGCGCCGCCTTGTTTAATACATTCGTCTGCTTTTGTGATCGCATCATTAAACAAACCCTGTGCATATTTAATAGACGCACGATAAGAACAAGCTTTGGGATCATCATCAGAATTATTTAATAATTTATCTAAGTAGTCAGCTGCAAGCTTGACATTTGTATTATAGTAATAATTAAAAAGATTTCCATATACAGGTGCGTAAGCCGCATCTTTTGAAATGGCCTCATTATAATATTTAAGATAAAGATCTTCCTGTGAACTGCCTTGCGTTTGATACAATTTACCGATCCGGTACGAAGCTCTTGCATGATTAGGATTGATGGCTAATGCGGCGTTGTAAGATTGTAAAGCACTTCCTCCATCACCTAATTTTCTGTAGGCATCACCCAGATTTACCAGTACATCCGGATCTTTAAAATTTTTGAGTTGGGTGGCTTTAATAAGCTGATCTTTAGCATATCCTGCATCTCCATTCTTTGCATCTACATTGCTGTTTGCATAACCTACTGCATTTAAAACGGAAATATTCTTTCCCTGGCTTAATGAAATAGCAGTTTCAAACCTGCTTTTTGCATCCTGAGTATTTCCTTCCAATAAAGCTACATGACCCATGCCGGCTATGATTAAAGGACTATTTGGATTAGCTGATAATTTGCTTTGATATAAGGATTTAGCAGTAGAAAGATTTTCTAAACCGATTTCTGCCTGTCCTAACCAATAAACCGCTTCCTCATTATTGGGATTGGATGCTAAAAGTTTTTCAAAAACGCTTTTTGCACTTTTAAAACGTTCATAATACATAAACTTTTTCCCTTCCTCTATGCTTTGTGCAAAAACACTTCCTGCAAAAACAACCATGATGGCGAATAATAAAACTTTTAGATTCTTCATTTTTTTGATTTTGTTCTTTTGACTGTTCAATTTTATGTAAATATCTAACAAACCGTTAAAGCTTCTGATTAATTTGGATTGAGTTTGATGCGACGGATTTCGAAATCCATAACCGGATTTAAATAAGACCTTCTGAATATTAACTGGCCACGTTCATTCTTCAAAAAACTGGAAAAACCGGAACCGAGTCCCTGGAAATTTTCTTTGTTGATATAAAACAAACCACGTACCAACGGATACCTGTTGGAAACTATACTTGCCTGCATCGGCTTAACAAAAGGTTTTCCTTCACATATTTCACATTGAACACGTACAATTTTTACTTTAGTTAACAAATTACGCTGAGCCGTATCTTCCGGATTGCCGATCCAACTCAGGCCAATAAAACCAATGGCGTTCTCATCCGATGAAATGAAATTAATAACTGCAGCGGTATTTCGGGCAGCTTTTACAATGCTGGTATCAAATGCTCCGCCTTTTAATATGGAATCTTTTATAAATCTTACTGTGCTTGTTGCATTCAATCCGTCAAAAACCATTTTTTGATTGCGATTGATCTTTCCTTCCAACTGATCTTTCAAACGTTGCATAGTAAATAAAGTATCCTCATTTTTGCTATTCACTATTATTGCAATTGCATCAGTTGCCACCTGTTGCCAACCCGGAGAAAATGATAAGGAATCTCTGAAATATTTTTCTTCTTTTTCCGATAATCCTCTTGTTAGAATGGCTAACCTTACAGACGAATCTTTTATAAGATCACGAAAACAGTCTGCTTCCGATTTATAAGTTGCTGTAATATTAGTGTTGGGATACGTAGCATGATACATAGCTAATTGCGCTTCCATTACAGGGCGAAAAGATTCATCTACACTAATTTTAATAGTTCCCTGATAAGGAGAATCAACGGAAGAAAATTTTTTCGGGCTGCTTTTGCAGGACGCAAGGCATAAAACACAGATCAATAAATTTTTCATCTTTCCCTCAGATAATTTTTCTTATAACCTCTGTAAATTCTGAAGAATCCATATAATACACAAAGTCCACCAAATAATTTCAAGGTATTATCATCAAAACTAGATTGCCATCCGATATTAAAATATTTATTAAATAAAAAAAATGCACCCATACCTACCCAGAGAATTCCCATTCCAATGTCCATAATGCTGCGGGTTTTGATATATCGCTTATCTTTTTCAGATAACACATCTCTTTCAAATTCTTCCAGCGCCATAACCTTGTTTAAAAGCAGCAATTTAACCAAGTTTTTCCAGTCTTCTTACGAATCGAACGTTAATGCCCTGCAATAACCGGTTATCAATCATTTTCATTTACATTGTTGAGACTAATATCTTTGCGGCATGAGAATTTTAATGGTGTGCCTGGGAAACATCTGCAGAAGCCCGCTTGCAGAAGGCATTTTGAAAAATAAGATAAAAAAATACAACTTAAACTGGATAGTGGACAGCGCCGGAACAAACGGATTTCATGTTGGAGAATCTCCCCATAAATTAAGTTGTAAAGTGGCAAAGGAAAATGGCATTGATATTTATACACAGGTTGCCAGAAAGTTTACACCGGACGATTTTGAAAAATTCGATAAGATCTATGCGATGGCATCGGATGTAATCAGCGATATGAAAGAAATTGCAGGAAATAAATACGATCCATCCAAAGTAACTCTATTGATGAACGAATCTAAACCTGATAGGCAAATGGATGTTCCTGATCCATGGTATGGAGATGAGACAGGATATTATCCCGTTTTTAAATTGATTGAAGAAGCCTGTGAGGCGATCATTCTCAATCATTCTAAAATAGTACAACATGACTAAGCCTTCACTTCCACAGGGAATGAGAGATTTTTCGGCTGAAACGGTTCGGAAAAGAAATTATATTTTCAATACGATCAGAAAAATATTTGAATTGTATGGTTTCGAACCTCTGGAAACACCAGCCATGGAAAATCTGGAAACCTTATCCGGAAAATATGGAGAAGAAGGTGATAAATTAATCTTTAAAGTTTTAAATAACGGGTTGAATGATCCAAAAAATCTGGATAAAGCACAATCCGGATTTACAAAATTATTAGAAGGGAAAAACACACCTGAGTTAACTGAACGTGCGATGAAATACGATCTCACCATTCCTTTTGCAAGGTATGTTGCTATGCATCACGGTCAACTCAACTTTCCTTACAAACGTTATCAGATGCAACCGGTATGGCGTGCTGACCGTCCGCAAAAAGGACGTTACCGGGAATTCACCCAATGTGATGCAGATGTTGTAGGAAGCAGTTCTTTATTAAATGAAGTGGATCTCGCAAATATTTATCATTCGGTTTTTATTTCACTTGGCTTACCGGAATATTCTTTACAGTTGAACAATAGAAAAATTCTGGCAGCACTGGCGGAAATGTGTGGCGGAGATCTTACAAAAATTACTGTAGTAATAGACAAGCTGGATAAGATCGGTGAAGACAAAGTTCTATTTGAATTAGAACAAAAAGGATTGAATGAGAAACAACGAAATATTATTTCTCAATATCTGCATATCAGTGGTGCTAATGAAGAAAAAATTTCGGCATTGAAAAAACTTTTCCCCGCAGATTCATCTGCACAGGAAGGCATTGCCGAAATTGAGTTTCTTCTGGTAAAATTATCCAATGTTAATATTGTAGTTGATCCCACATTAGCCCGCGGACTTAATTACTACACCGGTACTATTTTCGAAGTTAAACCTCCGTCGCAGGTTAAAATGGGCAGTATTGGTGGCGGTGGCCGCTATGATGATCTGACAGGTTTGTTTGGAGTTAAAGATATTGCGGGTGTTGGAATTAGTTTTGGGGTTGACCGGATATATGATGTGTTAGAAGAGATGAATTTATTTCCGGCAAATCTGCAAAAAGGTCCTGAAGTTCTTTTTCTTAATCTTGGTGATAAAGAAAGTGATATGGCCTATGCATTAGCACAACAATTTCGGGAGGCAGGTGTTTCGTGCGAATTATTTCATGAAAATTCGAAAATGGAAAAGCAATTAAAATATGCTGATAAAAAAGCCTTTCAATATGCAGTAATAATCGGTTCACAGGAATTAGCGTCAGCGCAAGCGATTGTAAAAAATCTATCAACAGGCGCACAGGAAAAAATTAACTTCAAAAACATACTTACATTTATCAAACCATAACTAAACTTATATGAAAATTTTGATCCGTTTATTATTTACTTTTTGCTCGCTTACTTTATTATTCTCCTGTGGAAAAGACAGTAAGCAAGGAAAAATGATCCCAAAAAATGCTTCACTGGCTGTTATCGTTAATGGAGCCAGTATGTCGGAAAAACTTCCCTGGGAAGAGTTGAAGAAAAATGAAATGTTTAAAAAATTATATGCAGATTCAACCATGGAAGCCTATTTAAAAGTTGCGATGGAAAATCCTGATAATACAGGAATTGATACAAAAAAAGACCTTGTATTTTATATGATTAAAGACAGTATGGGAGGATATATTGTTTTTAAAGGTGTTATAAAAGATGAAAATAAATTTAAAAATTTCAACAGCAGTTTACTCAAAGGAAATGTTACAAAAACAGGCGAGTTTAATAATTTGGAAAATGATAAAATGATGGCTATATGGAATAAAGAAGATTTTGCAATTATGGTTGATGCTCCGCAATTGGATAAAATGTCATACAACGATCAGAATCAAATTAAAGGCAAAAGAAATTTTAAAGCCGTTTCTGGAGATATCTTAAGAATGGATAAAGGAAAGACACTGGCAGGCGATAAGCGATTCAATGCGATGCTGGAATCAAAAAATGATGTTGCCTGCTGGATGAATATAGAAGAATTGAATCGTGGTTCCGGGGCAATGGGCGCTTTAGCCATGATGAATTTGGGAAAAATGTATGAAGGTTCCGTGGCCACTGCAACCTTAAATTTTGAAAATGGAAATATTGGTGTAGATGTCATCTCATATGCCGGCAAAGAACTGACTGAAATTATAAAAAAATATTCCGGAGATGATTTCGATAAAGAAATGATCCGCAGAATACCTTCAGAGAATATGGCTATGTTCTTTGCATTAAATTTTAAACCTGAAGGATTAAAAGAAATTGTAAAACTTGCAGGATTAGAAGGAATGATTAATATGGGAACGGCGATGGCTGGTTTTACCATTGATGATTTCATTAAGGCAATCAAAGGCGATATTTTATTTGCTATGAATATGAATGTTGATTCCAATGGAACTATTAAACCTGACTTCATTTTTGCCAGTTCTATAAACGATAAACCAAGTTTTGATAAACTGATCAATGCAGGAAAAAAAATGGGCAGCAAGCAAATGAGTGGAATTAATTCTGATGAAGTGCCATATTATACAAATGGGAAATACTTTGCAATAGGCAATAAAAAAGTAATGATAGATCAGTATTTTTCAGGAAATCCAACAACAGATAAACCATTTATGAAAGATATCAAATCAGGCTCTGTAACAGGTTATATCAACTTTCAGGCACTATTGAAAGCTGTGCCATTAAAAACAGATACATTCGAGATTTTACAGAAAGATGCTTCTTTAAAAATGTGGGATAAAATGGTCATGAATGGTGGTGATATGATTGGAAAAGGTACACACCAGCATCTGGATTTTAGCATGATGGATAAAAATACCAACAGCCTGAAACAATTAAATGAATATATCGGGTTAATGGGAAAATACCAGGATCAGAAACAGGTTTACAGGGATTCTGTATATGCAGAATAATTTTTTGAAATATACATTTTTAAAAGGCCGTCAATGTAATTTGACGGCTTTTATATTCAATTATGGAAACTATTCTCAATAAAATTGTTCCTACATTTCTTGAAGAAGAGAAAATAAAATCTTCTGAGATCTGGGATTGTACGCTTACACTCGGGAAAATGGTTCACATCATTGCGCCAAGTGGTAGAGGTAAAAGTTCATTGATGCAATTTATGTATGGATTAAGAAATGAATATACCGGTGAGATTCTTTTCAACCAGCAACCCGTTCACAAAAAAAATGCAGAAGATTTATCTGAATTACGTACCCGTCAGGTAAGTATAGTTTTTCAGGACCTCAGATTATTTCCTGACCATACAGCCCTTGATAATATTTTAATAAAAAGGTCTCTATTGCCCTATAAAGAAGACGAAATTCTGAAAATGTCTGACACATTAGGAATTGTAAATAAATTAAAACAACCGGTTCGTAACTGCAGCTATGGCGAACAACAAAGAATTGCCATCATAAGGGCATTGCAGCAACCTTTTGAATTATTAATATTAGATGAACCTTTCAGCCACCTGGATGAAAATAATTCCAGAAAAGCCTTGGAATTGATAATAGAGCAGGTAACGTTACGAAATGCCGCCATTATATTACTTGATCTGGAAAAAGTATCTTCTTTTCCTGCAGATTCAGTTTATCATCTTTAATTACCACCATTGAAAAATATAGATCAGCACATTTCCTATAATACAATAGCCGCATTTCTGAATACATCTGCCAACAAAGGCTCTAAGTTTTTTGGCTACGCAGGTTTATGTACCGGTATGGTATTACTACTTACTGCAGCGCAAATGTTTATTAATATCAATCAGCTCATCAAAGAAAAAAATACGCATAAAGATGGATACGATTTCATTTCTATAACGAAAACTGTTACAAATGAAAATATGATGAAAGATAACCGGTTTACTGAAAAAGATGTAACAGAATTAAAACAGCAAAAATTTTTAGAAGACGCCGCTCCACTCATCAGCAATCAATTCAGGGTAAAAGCAAGCGCCGGTAATATTATTCCATTCAGTACCGATCTGTTTTTAGAAGCTATACAATCTGATTTTATTGACACAGTTCCACCAAATTTTCAATGGACGCAGGGAGATATTAATGTACCGATTATTTTTTCTGCAGATTACCTCGAAATGTATAATGTTTTTGCGCCTTCACAGGACCTTCCTCAAATGTCTGATAAAACAATCAGTTCATTAACCATTATACTGGAGTGTCATGGGCCCGGAGGAATTGAAACATTCCGGGGAAATATTGTAGCCGTTACAAACAGGATTAGTTCTGTACTTGTACCAGAAAGTTTTTTGAAATGGGCCAATCAACGATATGGTAATGCTGTAAATATTCCGGCAGCGCGAGTTTATCTTAAAACCAAAGACGCCAACAGTACCGAACTTTTAAATTTTATGGATGCCAAATCCTATCACCTTAATAAAGACAAGACCAAATTCGGAAGAATTAAACAGGTTCTTGAAAGTGTGATTACCGCATTGGCAGGCTTTGCAATTGTAGTGATCATTCTGGCCATGCTGCTATTTTCTTTTTACCTGCAACTTACTATAGAAAGAAGCCGCCAGAATTTAATATTGTTGCTGACACTAGGCTATTCGCCGGCGTGGCTTACAAGAACATTAGCCAAAAGATGGACGCCCATATATTTTACAATCATGTTCCTGGCCATTATAATTACTTCATTGTTCCAATTGTATTTTGTACAAAAGATGAATAACCGCGGCGAACTTTCCAATTTATTACATCCGGGAGTATTTGCACTGGCCATTTTAATTCTGATCTCG
>JBKJSZ010000351.1:0-4860 GCA_046593675.1 Ferruginibacter sp. | reverse complement strand
GAAGAATAAAAACTTTATTTGATAAAGACATTAAGGAAAGACAATTTGAAGGTGATACCTGGAAGATGATCGTTGATGAAATCATTCTCGAACTTCCACAAAATGTATACATTAGTTTTGATATTGATGGACTGGATCCTAAATTATGTCCGCACACCGCAACGCCTGTTCAGGGCGGGTTTCAGACAGAACAGATTTTCTATCTTATTAAAAATTTATTAAAAAGTGGTAAAAGAATTATTGGCATCGATTTAAATGAAGTTGGTGTAAGTCATGATGAATGGGATGAAAATGTGGGAGCAAGAGTGCTGTACAAACTTTGTAATTTTTTTATAGCGAGTAATACGGCTCATGCAGCAATTTGATATTGCTATTAAAGATAACAGGCAAAAAAGTTATCTGAATTTCTTATTGTTTTCGGTACTGTTTAACATTATGTTATTCTCATGGCTTTTATTAAGCGGTGAAAAAAAATTTATTTTACTTTCAGGATTGATTTTTGGCATTTGTATGATGTTAATTCATTTGTCAAAAAGCTGGAAAAAAATTCCCATAGCGCCTCATTTTTTATGGAGCATTTTTATGGTTTGTTGGGTATTCCAAAATGAATGGCTGCCTTTTTTTTTAAATGCCTTTTTTATTGTTACTGCGGAATACCTCAATAGGAAAATAAAAATATTTGTGAATGAAAAGGAAATTCTTATTGATACATTTCCAAAAAAAATATTTGACTGGCGAGATACAGAAAATGTACTCATAAAAGACGGGTTGATGACGATAGATTTGCTCAACAATAAATTGTATCAATTTTCTGTGGAAGGCGAAGTGATCGACGAAACTCATTTTAATGAATTCTGTTTACAGCAAATTCTTCATCACAAGGAGATTAATAAACAAATTGATAATTTTACTACATGATTAATTCTTCTCCTTATTTATTATACTCCGACGGAAACGGAAATATTTTTGAGGATACTTCCTTATTTGTATCGGGACGAAGTGGTTGGGATGCAGTACCGATTCCTGTAGAAGAATGGATTGCATTACCGGAAGGAGGACAATTATATGAATTACCGGGACGAAGAGGAATTGGAATTGATTCTGTAACCGGACAAATGCGGATTTGCGAAAAAGGTTGGGCTGTTGCCGCTTTCATTCCGCCGGCGCATACCGGATTTTACCTGGCTGCTTATGAAACACAAAAAGATGCACCTACACTTCCTTTATTTTGTTATACGGCGGCCGGTTGGATGGATAATGTGATTTATGTTCCGGCTACACGTATAGAGGAAGATATCCGGCAGGAATCTGAAGGATTTGATGAGGATAAAATTGAGAAAGGATTGAATACCTTTTTAAAAGCGTATCCTCATAATCGTTTGGTAAAACACCTTGCAGAAAATTGTTGCATGACGTATACCTGTCCTGCCGCAAGAAATTTTTTTATGGGAAGATGGGAATGTCCGGTTCCGGCATCACCGGCCTGCAATGCAAATTGCATAGGATGTATTTCTTTTCAGCCTTTGGAAGAAACGATCACCTCTACGCAAGATCGCCTTACATTTAAACCAACAGTTGCAGAAATCGTAGAGTTTACGGTTCCACATTTAGAAACAGCACCATTTCCTTTGATCAGTTTCGGACAAGGTTGTGAGGGAGAGCCTTTACTGATGTGGGAAACCATTCGTGATTCCATAACAGAGATCAGAAAACATACACAAAAAGGTTCAATCAATATAAATTCCAACGGGAGTAAACCCGAAGCCGTTAAAGCATTATGCGATGCAGGATTGAATAGTATCCGGGTAAGTACCAATTCTGCAAGGGAATCTGTGTATATGCCTTATTATCGTCCGAACAATTATGTGTTCAGTGACCTTATCGAAAGTTTAAAAATTGCGAATGCAGCAGGAGCGTGGACGAGCATTAATTATTTTGTATTTCCAGGTATGACAGACAGTGTGGAAGAATATGAAGCATTGCGTACACTCATAAAAGAAACCGGTTTAAAAATGATCCAATGGAGGAACTTCAATATTGATCCCGATTGGTATTTAGGAAAGATCGGCGTTACCGAAACAGGCGAATGTTTAGGAATGTATCAGATGCTGCAGTTGATTAAAGAAGAATTTCCGGATCTTAAATTCGGATATTTTAATCCATCCATGGAAAGGATAAAAGGAAATTTTGAAAACGATTTTGCTCATTGAACCTGTTAGGTTGTTTGGCATTTAACGATGTTCTCCAAATACTTTTCTCAGTTCATCTGATATTTCTCCGAGCGTACAATAATTTTCTACAGCTTCTAAAACATAGGGCATTAAATTCTCAGAAGACTTTGCACAATTTGCAACTGCGGCAAGGCATTCCCGTACTTTTTCCTGATTGCGGCTTTGTTTCAGTTTTGTAAGAAGTTCTATCTGAGATGCCTGGATACTGTCATCCACTTTGAATAATGGAATTTTGGTGGTTTCTTCTACTTCAAATTTATTTACACCAACACTGATCCGCGAGCCGGCTTCAATTTCCTTTTGGTATTTATAAGCACTGGCCGCAATTTGTTCCTGCATAAAACCTTGTTCAATAGCATCAACACTTCCGCCCATGGCATCAATTTTCCCAATCAGCTTCCAGGCTTCTTCTTCAACCTGGCTGGTAAGTGTTTCCACAAAATAACTTCCTGCTAGAGGATCAACTGTTTCACTTATGCCACTTTCAAATCCTACGATTTGTTGTGTACGTAAAGCGATTCGTGCGGCTTCTTCAGTTGGTAAACTCAATGCTTCATCGTAACCATTTGTGTGTAAAGATTGGGTGCCGCCCAATACTGCTGCCAGTGTTTGTATGGTAACCCGACTGATATTATTCAAAGGCTGTTGTGCCGTTAAAGTACTTCCTCCGGTTTGTGTATGAAAACGAAGCATCATCGCTTTCTCATCTTTTGCGCCCAGTTCTTTCATCATCTTTGCCCACATTCTTCTGGCTGCCCTGAATTTCGCAACTTCTTCAAATAAATTATTATGTGCATTGAAGAAGAAGGATAATCTTTTTCCAAATACATCGATGTCCATTCCTTTTTCCAGCGCAGCTTTCACATACGCCTTACCATTGCTTAGGGTAAAGGCTATTTCCTGTACGGCTGTACTTCCTGCTTCCCGTATGTGATAACCCGAAATACTGATCGTATTCCATTTAGGAACTACTTTGCTGCACCATTCAAAAATATCTGTGATGATGCGCATAGATGCTCGGGGTGGATATATATAAGTTCCTCTCGCCGCATATTCTTTAAGAATATCATTTTGAATAGTGCCGGAAATTTTCTTCAGATCAGCGCCTTGCTTTTTAGCCAAAGCAACATATAATGCCAGCAGAATGAATCCCGAGGCATTTATCGTCATAGAAGTAGAAACATCTTCCAGTTTTATACCTGCAAACAACTTTTCCATGTCTTCCAGGCTATCTATGGCAACGCCTACTTTTCCCACTTCGCCATTTGCCAGTTCATGGTCACTGTCATAACCAATTTGTGTGGGCAGATCAAAAGCTACACTCAACCCACTAACACCTTGTGCCAATAAATAATGATAACGCTTATTGCTTTCTTCAGCAGTGGAGAACCCTGCGTATTGCCGCATAGTCCATAATTTTCCTCTGTACATAGTAGGCTGAACGCCTCTGGTAAAAGGAAATTCACCAGGCAATTCATCCATTTGTTGCGAAAGGTCACTGGGCGTGTACACTTGTTTGATCTCAATACCGGAATCTGTGGCATAAATATGTTCAGGCATATCCGTATTTATTTAAGCAGTTTTTTTGCTTCAAACTGAATAGCGTCCAAAACGATCACATTCAATTCGGCATTTGGAGATAAACTATATTCAATCATTCGTTTCGCGAGATCCAAACAAGTGGCACCTGGTTGCAATCCGGCTGCAAGCTGATTGATCACATATACATTCTGATCACGAAGTTTTGTAATGGCATTCCATATTTCCGGTGTAACATAAATCTGTTGACTTACATTATAATCATATTCAGATTTTAAAGAATCAATCATAGCTCCATGTAAGATGGCAGCACTTTCTCCACCTTGCTGTAAACGGTTCACCAGGCTTTTTAATCCATTTCTTTCTGCAAAAACACTCAATCGTTCATAAGCCTGCAATTGAAGTTTCACGGTTTCATTGTTAATTCCCATTTTTTCTTTTATGGCTTCTTTCATTCCTTTGAATTCTATGAGCAACCAAATAAATGCAATCACACTTATAAATGATAGAGCTCCCTGCATATCTGCCAATGATATTTCCATACTTTCAAATTGTGCAGCAAAAATAACTATTCATCCGCCAACAATTTCCTGCTTTCGAAAATAGAATGAATGGCTACTTTTTTGGTTAGGTGTACCTTTGTAATTCAATTAAGAAGTATGGAGACAATAATTCAGATTCCCGTTACATTTACTGTATCTGCCATCAATGAAATTAAAAGGTTGATGAAGGAAGAAGGATTTGATCAGCATAAAAAACTACGTGTAGGTGTAAAAGGCGGAGGTTGCAGCGGTATGACATATATTCTCGATTTCGATGAGATCAAACAAAATGACGAATCTTTTTTCATTGAGGAAATTCCCTGCATTATCGATAAGTCGCATGCCATGTATTTAACTGGAATGGAAGTACATTGGGAGGGAGGACTAAATGCAAGAGGGTTTACTTTTAAAAATCCGAATGCGAGTGCCACATGCGGATGCGGAACAAGTTTCGCCGTTTAAAAAAATATACTAATAAAAAAAGCCCGTTGATTTTGATGTCAACGGGCTTTTTTTATAGAATTTATGAATTAAGCGATTGCTTGTTT
>JBKJSZ010000350.1:0-7017 GCA_046593675.1 Ferruginibacter sp. | reverse complement strand
TACCATATTAGATCCTTTTGTAAGCCCATATCCTTGCGATATTTCCACTTTTTTTTATTTTAATTGGATATACAAGGGTCATATTTTGGTCTATTTAAACAGTCAGGTTGAGAATTTTTTGCTTAATGTGAAGACAAAGTAAAATTCAATACATCTGAAAATGCATAAAAAACAATAATATAATTTTATAAAAAGCGATTATTTAAACAAAGGAATTTGTTGAATGGTGGTATAATCCACATTAAAATTCTTCATTACACCAGCCTTACCAACCTTTATTTTTCCTAAAAAACGAATAGAAACTTGTTTATTAAACAGGGTAGTTAAGCCGTTTTTGAGCAGGTTTTTCATGTCAATATCCACTTTTAAAGGAACCGTAAACTCTTGTCTTTTTGGAATTTTAATCTGAATATCCTGTAATGATTTCCCTAGAAATGTACTGTCCACAAAAATGTCCAGATCTGTTTTATTTAATTCCAGGCTGAAATTATTGGGATTATAATATACCAGATCCATGGTAAGTTTTGCGCTCGTGAAGCTTACATCCTGAAGACTTATATTTTTAAAATCACGGAAGATCAAGTCTTTAGGTTCACGACAAGATGTCATCAAAAGCAAAATATAGAAGGAGAGGGCAAATAATAATTTCATGAAGGGAAGTTACCAATTTAAGGCGAAAAGCCAACCTGAAGCCTTTTAAATTTAATTTATTTTACTAAAGAATTTATAATTTCATGGGAATGTAAGGTTAGAAATGGGTAAAAAGCTTTGGTATTAAATTTAGTATTTTAATTAGAATCTAATTAACTGGTTAATATAAATTTAAGTAAAATTATTTATAATTTAATTATATATTTAATCTATAAATAATTTAATAAAAGTAGTTTAAAATGGAATGCCAACAGAAAAACAGAATATTTATGTTAAAATATATTTAAAAATATGATTTGCATTAGATTACAATATATACTTGATATTAAATTTTGTTTAATACTATTTTTTAGAATTTGATGTTCAAATTTTCAAATTTTAAGCCTTAACTAAACACTTTAAATGGTTTGATGCTTTTAATATAATATTATGGTAACAGTCATAATGGCTCAATGTTACATCTCATAATCACAGATGACGGAGGAATATTCTATTATGATATATACACAATTACTACCAGTTTGGTAAGTGGATTTGAAAAAAGTTGGTTTTATGACAAGAAAAAATACGTATAAAGGAAGAAAGGGGTTTTTCGTGTTATGCGAAAAAAAACCGTAAAAATACTAAGGAAAAAACTTGCTTTCTAAAAAACGGTATATTATGTTTGTATCACAATCGAGCAACAACAACTCTGAAAAGTTGACCGGTTAAAACCACAGAAAATGACGAAAATTTATAATTACCTCAATGCTATTTTTCCAAATCTTTTCGGTGGTAATAACCACATTCAAATGATTCCACTTCCGGTGGAACCTATGATCAGAACATTTAAGTAATTAATCCAAAATTTTAGAAATCCATTTTTGAAGTCTCAAAAGCTATGGGCATCGCTTAATCTAAAAATAAGGATAATGAGAAAATTGTTTGTTTTGGTTTCGTGTTTTTTCATGGTGTTAAATTCCTGGGCTCAGCAAATAGCAACAATTGAACATCTGAAAGCTGTAATAAATGGTCATAATCTGGTAGTGACGTGGAATGATAATTCAACCGATTCTTCTGTTTATTGGGAAGTGCAGGGAAGTGTGGATGGAAAAACATTTCAAACCGTTGGATTGGTACTTGGCGCTAAACCAGGAGGAGAAACGGAATTCGCCTTTAAAACAGAATGCAGAAAAATGAAAAAAGGGTTACAATTTTTCCGAGTGCTACAAATTCAAAATGATCATACTGCAGTTGTATATAATGCTGTAGTTGTAAAATAATCACCTGAAAAGGGTAAAGAAGTTTTCTTTGGGGGTTACAGAACCAACAGGTTCTTAACAAAGGCCGCATTTCTATGTGGCCTTTATTTTTTTATATTATTTAAATGATCAGCATGTTATACATATAATCTCAATAAGTATTCATAAATTTAGGCGCTCTATCCCTTTAAAAACTGATCTACTTCCCGTAAAGCCAACTTTAAATACTAATCAACTCTAGTCAATGAGAAAAATTATATTTTTTTCTTTACTCTGCATGTCAGGATTAAATTCTTTTTCACAGGATTTTTCCAACAAAGGGAAAGATTTCTGGGTGGCCTATGGGTATCATCAGGTGATGAGTACCAATAATGGTCAAAATATGGTCTTGTATTTCGCTACTGATCAGGCTACAACCATTACGATAACTATTCCCGGTACCGGATATACACAAACACTTACCAGTGGAGCTGTTCCAACGGTTTTAACTTCTGCCGCCATTCCTAAAACCGGAGCACAGGATAGCAGGTTAACAGCAGAATCGGTGAATCCTGAAAATAAAGGGATACACGTTGTTTCTGATAAGCCGATAGTTGCCTATGCTCATATTTATAATCAAAGTGTATCAGGTGCCTCTATTTTATTTCCAACAAATACTTTAGGAAAAGAATATTTTTCCATTAACTATACCAACATCTCCAATACTTCTAACGCAAATTGCTGGATGTATGTGATAGCTACAGATACGGGAACAACCACTGTAGAAATAACACCAAGTGTGGCTACCATCAACCGGCCTGCAGGAATTCCTTTCACTATTACACTTACACAAGGACAGGTATATAATGTGATGGCTACGTTCAGTAACGCATCTTCTCCTAACCAGGGTGGAGATCTTACCGGATCAAAAATAAGAAGTATCAGTTCCGGAAACGTAGGTTGTAAAAGAATTGCCGTTTTTTCAGGAAGTGGAAGAATAAGCATTACTTGTACCGGAAATAGTAGTTCATCGGATAATTATATGGTGCAGGCATTTCCAAAATCTGCCTGGGGAATGAAATACCTAACGGTTCCAACCGGAGGTCCGCAACTTAATAATATTTATAGAATTTGTGTAAGTGATCCAGCAACCGTTGTTACCGTAAATGGCGCTCCAATTGCCGTGCCTTTACAAAACGGATTTTATTATGAGCTGCCATCTTCCAATATTAAATATAAAATAGAGGCGAATAAACAAATCATAGTTGCTCAATACACCACCTCACAATCAGAATGTGGAAATGGCACGCCAGGTGATCCGGAAGTTATTTATTTAAGTCCGGTTGAACAGAATATTTCAAAAGTTATCTGGAATGCAACGCCGAATTTTTCCATCACCCAGCATTTTTATAATGCTGTGATACCTAATACAGGGACAGCTCTTAGCTCTTTTAAATTAGACGGTGTAGCCGTTGGTGCAGCCTCATTTACAGTTCATCCCAATGATCCTAACTTTTCATACCTGGTAAGTAGCGTCTCTTCCGGGCAACACACCATTGAATCTGATAGTGGTTTTAATGCAATTGCTTATGGTTTTGGAAGTGCAGAATCTTATGGATATAACGCAGGCACCAATGTAAAAGATCTCTATCAGCAGGTTGGAGTACAAACACAATATGGAATTGAACCTACACCATCTGTTTGTACCGGTTCTCCATTTCGATTTAAAATTTCATTGCCCTATAAACCTGATTCCATGTATTGGAATTTTAATGGTTTTCAGACACCTAATGTAATGGTGAATACACCCTCACCTCTATTATTTGATTCAATTACGATAATCAATACTAAAACGGTTTACTGGTATTCTTTACCTACATTATATATGTATCCTACTGTAGGTGTATACCCGGTTTCTATTACCACCTACTTAGCAAATGCTGAAGGCTGTGGAAATGTTCAATTAATAGATTTTGATCTTGAAGTTTCAGATCCTCCCATTGCCAATTTCGGCTGGACAAGCACGGTATGTGCCGGAGGAACGGTTCAGTTCAATGATCTAACGCCCATAACACCTAAACCAACATATACCTGGTGGTGGGAATTTGGAGATCCGGCAAGTGGAGCCGCAAATAATTCACTATTGCGAAATCCAACGCATACTTATAGCGCACCTGGAACTTATTGGGTACGGTACAGCACTATCACCACTCCTGGATGTTTGAGTGATACATTAAGAAAACAAATTATCATTAATCCTTTTCCTACAGCTACAATATCGGGCAATGCAACAGTATGTAAGAATACAGCATCACCTAACGTTACCTTTACAGGAGTTATAGGAACGGCACCTTTCACTTTTACTTATTCAATTAACAATGGTCCTAATCAAACCATTAGCACAACTTCGGGTAATTCTGTAAGTATACCTGTATTTACTTCCACAGTAGGAACGTATACGTATACTTTGATCAGTGTGCAGGATGGTGCTAACCCACCTTGCTCACAATTACAATCTGGTTCTGTTACGGTAACCGTTCTTGAATTACCTACGGCAACCATCGCAGGCACCACTTCCGTTTGTTTAAATGGTCCGTCTCCATCTATAACATTTACTGCAGTTGCTCCGGTAGCGCCACCCTTCACCTTTGTATATAATATTAATAATGGTCCTAATCAAAGTATAACAACGGTTTCAGGAAATTCAATCTCTATTTTGGCTCCTGCAAATGTTGCCGGAACTTTTGTATATAATCTGGTAAGTGTTCAGGATGCAGCATCCAGTTTATGCTCACAGGCACAAACAGGAAATGCAACTGTAACGGTGAATCCATTACCAACGGCAAGTATTGCCGGAAGTACGGCTTTATGTACCAATGCAACGCCTCCCACTATAACCTTCACCGGTGGAGGATCTACAGCACCCTATACTTTTTCTTATACCATAAATAATGGTCCGGTTCAAACAATTACTACGTTAACCGGCAATACGGCAACTATTACAGTTCCCACTTCTATTGCGGGGAATTATACGTATACTTTATTAAGTGTGAAAGATGGAAGCAGCACGCAATGTAGCAACCTTCAGAGTGGAACAGTCTTAATTACAGTTTGGCCATTACCGGTTCCGGATTTTATTACCAACCTTCCTTTATGTGAAATAAAAGAAGTACAGTTCAATGACAGATCTACTGCAAACGTAGGTTCATTAATAGAATGGAATTGGAATTTCGGGGATCCTGCATCTGGAATATTGAATACATCAACAGTTCGGAACCCGGTACATACCTTTTCGAATGCGGGTAGTTATACTATTACACTTTCTGTAAAAAATTCAAATGGTTGTATCAGTAATCCTATTTTAACCAGAGATATTATTATTAATTCCAGACCAGTTGCGGGTTATATAGATCCTCAGATTTGTCTAACAGACAGCTACGCGCAATTTACAGATACCAGTTCTGTTTCGGGAGGAACTATAACAGGTTGGCTTTGGAATTTTGATCATCCATCTTCAGGAGCAGCAAATATGTCCACTATTTCCAATCCGCAGCATTCTTACAACACGGTAGGCATAAAAAATGTTGAATTGATTGTAACATCAAATACCGGATGTAAAGACACAGTTACGCAATCTTTCATAGTGAATGGTGATATTCCCGTAGCGAATTATTCTGTCAATAACGTAAATAACCTTTGTGTAAATGATACAGTAAGAATCATAAATGCAGCCACTGTAAACGTTGGTTCCATTATAAGAGTGGATATATATTGGGATAATGTTGGAGACCCAACCACATTTGAAACATATCTCAACCCAAGGCCGGGAGATTTATACAAACACCTGTACAACAATTTCCAGACGCCTGCAACAAAAAATTATACTATAAGGTACAGATCATATTCAGGCGCCACTTGTACGGATGATAAATTTGTGACCATCACATTATTTGCAGCACCAAATGTTCAGTTTAGCGTGATGCCAAATTCATGTTTGAATATTAATCCTTTTCAGATTACACAGGCCACCGAAACCGGTGGACTTCCAGGATCTTTTATATATACCGGACCAGGTGTATCATCTACCGGAATGTTCAATCCTCTAGCGGTAGGTCCAGGAATTTATACCATAAAATATACTTTTACCAGTTCGGCAGGATGTGTTGATGCGGATAGTAATGTAATAAGAGTATTACAGCCACCCGTTGCATTATTTAATACGGGCACGCCAACATGTCAAAATGAACAACTTAGTTTTAATGGATCCGGTTCATATACACCTGTTGGATCTTTAACCACCTGGACGTGGAATTATGGTGATCTTTCACCTATTCATGTTCAACCGAATGCGAACCCAGTATCACATACCTATACTTTAGCGGTACCTGTAAATGTTGAACTGGTAGTTACTACCAGTGATGGTTGTAAGAGTCTTCCCGAAATAAAAGCTGTGGATATACATCCTCAGCCACATCCGGATTTTACATTTTCATCCAGCGTTTGTCTTCCTGTTGCCACCATTCAATTCACCAATGCTAGTACCATCGCTGATGGAACAGAAAATGCTTTTGTATACACATGGAATTTTGATCATGCCGCAAGTGGAAGTTTAAATTCCAGTTCGGCTACTAATCCTTCGCATACTTATTATGCACTCGGCCCGTATAATGTGAATTTACAAGTTGTAAGTAATAACAGATGTACCAATGATACTATCATTGTTGTAAACACGATTCATCCAAAACCTAAAGCAATATTTGATACGAATAAGCCAAGTGTTTGTTTAGGTGAAAGTGTTTTCTTTTATGATCTGAGTGATCCTAAAGATGGAACAACTGTAAACAGGTGGTGGACTTTTGGAGATGGAGGTTTGTCGAACGAACAAACAAAAGAATGGTTGTACGCCAATGCTAACACGTTCCCCGTTTCTTTATATATCACAAACAGCTTCGGATGTTACAGCGATACCTTAACGAAACTTTTTACAGTGTATCCGTATCCTGAAGTAAATGCAGGTGCTGATCAATTTATACTGGAGGGAAATTCGGTAATGCTGGCTCCAACCGTAAGCGGTAATAACTTACAATTCTTATGGTCGCCTGCTACATATTTAAATAATACACAAATCAAAAATCCTCTTTGTACA
>JBKJSZ010000114.1:0-10581 GCA_046593675.1 Ferruginibacter sp. | reverse complement strand
GGAAGTTCCAATGTTGCATAAGGATTGGTTGCATCCAAAAAATACCATTTATCATTCAGCTCAACACTGGAACTTCCACCATCTTCCATTCAAGGAAAAGAAGCATTGGTAGCATTGAATGATAAGGAATATAAAATTTTGACAGTACCAATCGCCAAGCCTGAAATAAACAGTATGGAAGACAGTACGTTTATCACGTTTGTACCTTCCGGAATAAAAGGTTATGAAAAAGTAAATTACCAGGGATATTTCGGACAGGATATTTATACTTCCATCAGCTACAGAAGTGAAAAAGAAAAAGAAGTTTATGTAAAATCAAGAATGGGAAAAGGTAGCAATAAATTCATACTCGGAAAATTTGAAATAAATAAATCAGAGACCGATATGCAGCATGCCAATATTTCGGCGGAATTTGAAATACCGGATTACAGTAAAAAGGTAGGAGATAATTATTACATTAATCTCAACCTCGAAAAATTGATGGAGAATCAGATTGTGGATCTGGATAAAAGAAAAGTGCCTATTGAACATGAATTTAAATACATCATACGCCAACACCATATTCTAACCATTCCGGATAATTTTAAAGTGAGTTTTGTGCCGGAAGATTTTTTCATGGAGAATGATTTGGTGAGCATTCGTATAAAATATAAAGTAGAAAAATATCGCGTTATTGCCACACAGGAAGTAGTAAATAAAACGCTCTTAATTGAACCATCACAGTTTCCTGCCTGGAATATCCCAATGAAAGCAGTAATGCCTCAATACAAACAATCTGTAGTGCTCGAAAAATTATAATTATGAAATTTTTATCTACCCTATGCTTTGTGCTTTTGATAAGCAATGCAACTTTTGCACAAAGTGAATTTATTCAGTGGAAAGCAAAACCTGCTCTACATACCGTTAGCGCACCATATAAAAATTCCAGTGCTGTGATGCTGGAAGATTACCGGTTGCATGAATACCGTACCAAAGATCAAAAAGATATGTTTGTGTATTGTGAAGAACGCAGGCTTGTAAAAGTGCAGGACGATAAAGGTGTGGAGATGTTCAATAAAATTTATATTTCCACAGGAGGAAAAGCAGAGTTGTTGAAAATTATGGCACGTACCATACAACCTGATGGTAAAGTGCTGGTACTTCCAGACAGTAAAATTCTTGATGTAGAAGAAGAAGGACGTAAGTATAAAAAGTTTGCAATGGAAGGCATAGAAAAAGGAAGTGAAATAGAGTATTATACGATGATACGGTATCCGATCTTTTCTTTCAATACAGAAAAATTTTCTTTATCCTCAACACCGGTTGAAAAAGCCCGTTTTTGTCTGAACGTTCCCGACCATCTGGTATTTAATATGAAAGGATATAACGGATTTACGATTACTCCCGATACTGTTATAAACGAGAGGCGTTACACGTATGCATCGGCGGATAATATAGATTTTTTTGAAGGAGAAAAATATTCAAACACCGATCCTTATTTATCCAATATCCAATATAAATTATCTTATAATCTTGCTAAAGAAAAATATGTAAGATTAAATACATGGAGTGAACTCGCAAAAAATATTTATAACAATTATTATGTACTCAATTCCAAAGAAGGTAAAGCCGTTGATGCATTTTATAAAAAAATAGCCATTCCTTCCGGTGCTGCTGATGATGAAAAAATAGCTTTAATAGAAGATTATATTAAAAGCAATATCAACATCCGTGAAGATGTGATCAGTGAAGAAGATAATGATTTGGAGAAAATAATGAAAAGAAAAGCTGCAGGCCATTTTGCAACCATTCGTTTAATGATGGGTTTACTGGAAAGGGCTGGCGTACCGGCTACCATTGTTTTTCCAAGTAAACGTGATGATACACCACTTGATGAAGAATTGGAAAATTATCGCTTGATAGATGATATGGTTCTTTATATTAATGCCACTGATAAATTTTTAGATCCTGTAAATCTTGGAACACGTTATCCTATCATCAATGCAGATTGGGCGGGCACAAAAGGATTGTTTGTTAAAGAGACTTCGTTGGGCACCATTAAATCGGCACTCGCTTCTTTTGATACCATTCCCTTATTGCCATACGAGTCTAACTACAGCAACATAGATGTACAACTTCAGTTTAATAAAACGGTGGATACTTTGATAATAAACAGTAAACAAATGTTGTTGGGTTACAGCGCTTCGGGTTACAGACCGGCATTTGCCTATCTTGAAAAAGATAAACAGGATGATTTTGTAAAAGATATCATTAAAAGCGTAGCAAAAAGTGATTCCATTACCAATATAAAAGTGGAAAATAAAGAAATGCTTTCTGGATTTAAAAATCTTCCATTAAATATTTACGGCACTATTAAAACTGTTGAAATAATGGAAAACGCCGGAAAAAATATTTTGGTTAAGATCGGTGAAGTAATTGGTACGCAGGCACAGATGTATCAGGAAAATAAAAGAAAACTACCGATCATGTTATCTTATCCGCATGCATTGGATCGTACAATCCGATTTACTATTCCCAATGGCTATCGTATAAAAAATGCCAATGACCTTACATTTAATGTTACTGATAAAAATTCATCTGGTATAGAAACGATGGGCTTCATTTCAAATTATTCCCTGAAAGAACAAGAACTTACGGTTAACCTGCATGAATTTTACAAATCCATTTATTACCATATCAACATGATCGATATTTTTAAAAATGTAATTAACGCGGCGGCAGATTTTAATAAAGTAGTTTTAGTACTGGAAAAAATACAAAAGAATTAAAGTATTTATATAAGCCATCATGTATCGATGGCTTTTTTTATGATGGATCATAATTCCCTTTTTTGCGACCGTGCGGAATTTAATTTTCGTTGCCATGTAAGACATCCCGAATCTTCTGTTGTTTAATACTTGCTTTCGCTTTAACTTACAAAAAAAATTTACATGCCAAAAATAGCTGTACTTCTTCTATTAGCTTTAACTGCCTGCAATTCAAAAATGGAAAAAAAAGAAACATATACATGGCCTAAGGAAATCAAGCCACCCATCGCCGAAAAAAAACCTTATCAAAGGATTATGCATGGTGATACAGTAGTTGATAATTATTACTGGATGATTGATTATTTTAAAAAAGGACCAGACAGTAATAAAGTTGTTGATTATCTGAAAGCAGAAAATACATACACCGATACAATAATGAGTGGAACAAAAAATTTCCAATCCTCATTGTTTGCCGAAATGAAAGCCCGGATCAAAGAGAAAGATGAAAGCGTTCCTTATTTTAATAACGGGTATTATTATTATAGCCGTTCGGAAGAAGGTAAACAATATTATAAAGTTTGCCGAAAAAAAGGCACACTCAATGCGCCCGAAGAAATTTTATTGGATATTGATGCAATGGCAGAAGGTAAATCTTACTTTTCTGTAAGTGGAACAAGCGTAAGTGAAGACAATAAACTCCTCGCCTATGGAGTGGATGAAGTTTCAAGAAGGCAATACAATATTCACATAAAGAATTTAGAAACCGGAGAAATTTATAAAGATGTGATTCCAGAAACTAATGGCGTTGCTGTTTGGGCTAATGATAATAAAACAATTTTCTATACCTGGAATAATCCGCTAACCTTATTATCAGAAAAAATAAAAAAGCATATACTAAATACGGATGCAGCTAATGATGTAACAGTATATGAAGAAAAGGATCATTCTAATTATATTGGAGTGAGTAAATCTAAAAACAGGCAATATATTTTTATCTCTTCTGAAGCAACCTTATCTTCTGAAATAAGAATGATTAACGCTGCTGAACCCAATGCAGCTTTTGTTATTTTTCAACCACGTATGAAAGAAGTATTGTATGAAGTTGGCGTGCTGGAAGATAAATTTATTATCAGAACAAATCTGAATGCAAAAAATTTCAGGCTGATGGAATGCCCGTTAGCAAAAACGGATGTCAGTAGCTGGAAAGAGTTGATTCCTCACCGAACAGATGTACTGCTCCAGGGAGTGGAAGAATTCAAAGGTTTTATTGCTTTAAATGAACGTAAAGATGGTTTGGTGAAGATCAGAATTATGGATAGAAATGCAAAAGATTACTACATAGATTTTGGTGAACCTACTTATGCAGCCGGCATTGGCGCAAATGCTGATTACAATGCCAAACTGATTCGCTATAATTATACCTCATTAACCACACCGCCATCTGTGTTTGATTATGATATGATTACCAAAGAACGAAAGCTGATGAAACAACAGGAAGTTGTTGGAGGATATAATTCAGCAGATTATGTTACAGAAAGAATTTATGCCACGGCAAAAGACGGAACTCAAATTCCTATTTCTATAGTATATAAAAAAGGATTTGTAAAAGATGGGTCTCATCCATTGCTTGAGTATGGATATGGTTCTTATGGAAACAGCATTGATGCAAGTTTCAGCAGCGCAAGATTAAGTTTACTTGACCGTGGTTTTGCATTTGCCATTGCACACATCCGGGGCGGACAGGAAATGGGAAGGCAATGGTATGAAGATGGCAAAATGATGAAGAAAAAAAATACATTCACCGACTTTATTGATTGCGGTGAATTTTTGATTCAGCAAAAATATACTTCCAAAGGACATTTATATGCACAAGGCGGAAGTGCTGGTGGTTTATTGATGGGAGCTGTGGTTAATATGTCTAATGAATTGTGGAATGGAATTATTGCTCAGGTTCCATTTGTAGATGTTGTGAATACAATGCTCGATGAAAGTATTCCGCTTACCACCAATGAATTTGATGAATGGGGAAATCCAAAAAATAAAGACGCTTATTTTTATATGAAAAGTTATTCGCCTTATGAAAATGTAGAAAAGAAAAATTATCCAAATATTCTGGTGATTACGGGTTTACATGATAGCCAGGTGCAATATTTTGAGCCGGCCAAATGGGTGGCAAAACTCCGTGATATGAAAACGGATAAAAATCTTTTATTGCTGCATACTAATATGGAATTTGGTCATGGTGGTGCATCTGGCCGTTTCGATTATTTAAAAGACGTAGCATTGCAATGGGCTTTTTTACTAACATTAGAGAACATCAACAATTAATAAATTGAATTTAAATCTAAAAAAGCTTCACAAAATGTGAGGCTTTTTTTATAAAATTCCGTCTTGTGAGTATCATCTAAAAATTGTTTTCATATTTAGAAACTATCAACTTAATTATTTTGAAACAGATGTTATTTGTGTTCGCAACTATGGTCGTTACCTTGTCATCTTTAGCGCAATGCGTTGCTTAAAGTTTTTTGTCCATGTTTGTTTATAATGTCCATCTTGTACTTTTCATCTTGTCGACAAGTAGTCAACTTTTTCAGGACGTAACTTAATAATTTTAAAAGCTTCAGGTACGAAGCTTTTTTTATTTACAGAACTTCAGATGTTTTAATTTGCAGCAAACAATTTTCATGAAGAATTTATTTCTTGTTTTATTCTGTTGCATTTCTCTTATTGTGAAATCACAAAAGCTCATCAGCGGTCCGATGATTGGAAATGTAGAATTAAGAACGGCAACAATCTGGGCAGAGGTTTCTGAAAAGGTAAAAAAAGTTTCTGTTCAATACAAAAAAACGGGTGAATCAAAAATCATTACAGAAAAATACAATGGAATTTTAGGGAAGGAATATAATCCCATTAAAATTAATCTGAAAAATCTTGAAATGAATTCGGTTTACCAATACACTTTGGTAATTGATGGCAAAATTATAGATGCTGATTTTAAAAATGTATTCTATACTAAAATTTTATGGCAACATCGAACACCGGCTCCCGATTTTTCATTTATTACCGGAAGCTGCGCCTATTTTAATGAACCTGTTTTTGATCGTCCCGGAAAACCTTACGGAGGCGATTCATCCATTTTCTTATCCATGGCAAAAGAAAAATCTGCTTTTGCCTTATGGTTAGGTGACAACTGGTATACACGTGAGCCTGATTATCTTTCTTTCTGGGGTTTACAATACAGGGCTTCACGGGACAGAAGTATGCATGTGCTGCAACCTTTTCTTGCGGCAATGCCACAATATGCTATTTGGGATGACCATGATTTCGGGCCTAACGATGCAAATAAAAGTTATATATATAAAGAGCAAAGCAGGGAGTTGTTTATAAATTACACGTGTAATCCTTCATATGGCGAAGAAGGTAAAGGGATCTACACTAAAATATCTTATGGTGATGCAGATATTTTTTTAACAGATGACCGTTATTTCAGAAGCAGCGACAAAATGCTGGATAGCCTGCAGGGAATTCCAAATTCCGAAAAATCTTTTTTTGGAAAAATGCAGATGACCTGGTTGAAGAATGCATTGTTATACAGTAATGCAACATTCAAAATAATTGCCTGTGGCAGTCAGGTTATAAATCCTGTTTCTAATTATGAATGTATGCGTAAATACAGTTATGAATTTAATGAACTCATGCTGTTTTTACAACAACAAAAAATTAATGGTGTCTTGTTTTTATCAGGCGACCGGCATCACAGTGAGATCATTCGATTGGAACGTATCAATAATTATCCTTTGATTGATATTACTGTTTCTCCTTTTACTGCAGGTGTTGGAAAGGCCTCTGGTGGGGAAGCAAATAATCCTTTCCGGGAACCCAATACTTTGATAGAACAACAAAATTATGGAAAGGTGTCTGTGACAGGAGAAAAAGGTAACAGAGTTTTTAAAATTGAGTTTTTAAATGTTCAGGGAAATAAGATCACCGAATGGCAGATAAATGAATCGGCATTAAAGGCTCCCAAAAATTAAAATGAATTTGTAGGTTACAGGTATAATTTTGTAGCATGACTTCAGAATATTTCAATTACGATAAAAGAAAAGTGATACAAGCATTGCGTTATCATTTCATCAGCCGCAAAGAGATCAAAATTTTAATGGTGCTGGTTAATGTTTTTGCATTGCTGAGTGCTGGTTTGTTTTTCTTTAAAAAAATATCTCCGGTGGCTTTTTTATTAAGTTCTGCATTATGGTTTATGATGATGATTTTATTCTGGTTTCTTTTACCAATCGTGATCTATAAAAAAGCCGGAACATTTCGTGACCGGTTTAAAGTGACTTTGAACGATGAGATTTTTGCTTTGGAAAATGCACGCGGCAGCCGTTCCTGGAACTGGGTTGAATTATCAACGTGGCTGGAAACACCGCATTTTTTTCATTTATATTTTAATCCCAGATCTTTTTTTATTATTCCAAAAGATGCTTTTCCGGGAGACGAGGTTCATGAAGCAAGAAAGATTATAAAGAGAAATATGGAGAAATAATTATGAATTATAAATTTTGAATTTTAAATGGAAAGACAACTGCTTTCCATCTTACAATTATCATTTGACATTATACATTACACATTTACCCAACCGCACATTTGCACATGCTCACAATCCTTTCTCCATAATGTGATGTGGAATATTAAGTTCAAGGAATTCTGATCCTGAAATTTTGTAGCCAAGTTTTTCATAAAAACCAATAGCGGTATCACGGGCATGCATCATCATTTTTTTATACCCTTTATCACGCGCTAAATTTTCTGCAAATGATAAGATGGAAGCGCCAATACCTTTTCCCTGTAAATTTCCGGGAACGGCCATTTGCCTTAATTGTACACAAACTTTGTCAATAGGTGCCATCATGCAGCAACCTAGCATTTCATCCTCTTCAAAAGCTGCGATAAGAATATTATGTTTTTCTTTTTCTAATTCTTCTTTGGAAAGAGATAATCCCAGCGGCTGGCGCAAAATGAGATTACGCAATTGAATCATTTGCTCGTATTCTTTGGAACCATGATCTATCTGTTTCAAGCCCATCTATAAATGTTTACAATTGTTTGTTCAAAGAGTGTACAAGTTAATGAAAAAAGGTATTGATTTTTGTTGCTTCCACATTTCTTTACAGGCAACAAAACAGGGTTAGAAATTATCAATACCTAACAAAAGCTATAGTATTTTTCTTCTAAAAGCTAATACTGTATTGGGTTTGATAGCGCTGTTAGTATTTCTTTGTTTTTAATTCAAAAGGTATATTTTTGCACCTGATTAACTAAATTTATACTACCATGTCAGACATTGCAACAAGAGTAAAAAAAATTATTGTTGACAAACTAGGTGTTGATGAAGCAGAAGTAACCCCTGAAGCTTCTTTCACTAATGATTTAGGTGCCGATAGCTTGGACACCGTTGAATTGATTATGGAATTCGAGAAAGAATTTAATATTTCTATTCCTGACGAACAGGCGGAAACTATTACTACAGTTGGCCAGGCAGTATCATACCTGGAAGAAAACGCCAAGTAATCTCTTTTTTTAATTATCACAGGCAAATTGTATGGCTTTTAAAAGAGTTGTTGTAACCGGTTTAGGTGCAATTACACCTTTGGGAAAATCTGTTCAGGAATACTGGCAGGGTTTAACCGATGGTGTGAGCGGCTGTGACCATATTCAGCAATTCGATGTTTCAAAGTTCAAAACGCGATTTGCCTGTGAGGTTAAAAATTTTGATGCTACTCAATATCTCGATCGTAAAGAAGCCCGCAAAATTGATCGCTATTGCCAGTTTGCTTTGATAGCAAGTGACGAAGCCGTTAAAGATGCCGGCATCACCAAAGAAAATGTTGATCCGGATCGTGTAGGTGTTATTTTCGCAAGCGGTATTGGTGGTCTCATTACGTTCCAGGAAGAAGTAATCAACTTTGCTTCCGGTGATGGCACGCCTCGTTTCAATCCTTTCTTTATTCCAAAAATGATTTTGGATATTGCTGCCGGACAAATATCCATGCGTCACGGTTTTCGCGGTCCAAACTTCGCGGTTGTGAGTGCCTGCGCATCTTCTACCAATGCGGTGATAGATGCTTTTGATAACATCCGTTTAAACAAAGCGGATATTGTAATTACCGGAGGAAGTGAAGCGGTTATCAGTGCGGCAGGAGTAGGTGGATTTAATGCGATGAAAGCGTTGAGTGAAAGAAATGATTCTCCTCAAACGGCCAGCCGCCCTTTTGATAAAGAACGCGATGGGTTTGTTATGGGGGAAGGTTCAGGCGTTTTAGTTTTAGAAAGCCTGGAACATGCACTGGTCCGTGGTGCAAAAATTTATTGTGAAATTGCAGGTGGCGGAGCAACGGCAGACGCACACCATATTACAGCTCCGCATCCGGAAGGATTAGGTGCGAAAAATGTAATGATCGCCGCCCTCAAAGATGCCAACCTTACACCAGATGATATTGATTACATCAATGTACATGGTACCTCCACTCCATTAGGTGATATTGCCGAAACAAAAGCGATCCTCAGTGTATTTGGTAACCATGCCTATGATCTTAATATCAGTTCTACTAAAAGTATGACCGGGCATTGCCTTGGTGCAGCCGGTGCATTAGAAGCGCTCGCCTGTATTTTAGCAGTTACCAGAGATGTAATTCCTCCAACGATCAATCATTTTACAGATGATCCGGATCTGGATCCGAAACTTAATTTTACTTTTAATAAAGCACAACACAGAACGGTTAACGCTGCATTAAGTAACACCTTTGGATTTGGCGGACACAATGCCTCCGTGGTGATTAAAAAATACAAAGCCTGATTTCTCTCTTTCCTTTTTGTGATTTCATGATTCCTTATTTTAAAATACGGTTAACAAGTAATTAGTTTTAATTTCGGAAAAACATCGCCTTTGCCATTGAAGATCATCAGACAATTTTTTACTTCTGAACCCAATCAGAAGGCCTTTAAAAAACAATTGAGCAATGTACTTGGCTTTGTTCCCGGTGATCTTACATTATACAAAACTGCTTTAAGCCATCGTTCTGTAAGAGAAGGAGCAGATGAAAATAATGAACGTTTGGAATTTTTAGGAGACGCGGTTTTAAGTTCCCTGATTGCCCATCATTTATTCAGGAAATATCCATACAAAGGAGAAGGATTTCTTACGGAAATGCGAAGCAAAATGGTGAACCGTCAAAAGCTCAATGAGATCGCATTGAAAATGGGATTAAAAAAAATTACTTTATATAATAAATTTGATAATGCGCTTAAAATTTCCCAGATTTTCGGCAATACCCTGGAAGCTTTAATCGGTGCGGTTTACCTGGATAAAGGATATAAAAAAACACAAGTTTGGGTGGAAAAATATATTATTCTTCCACATTTATTTACTGATGACCTGGAAATAATTGAGATCAATATCAAAAACCGTTTATACGGGTGGGCTAATAAAAATGGAAGAATTTTAGAATTTGCCACGCTGGATGAAACATTCGAAAGTGGCAGAAGATTGTTTACCATCGGAGCTACTGTAGATGGCGAACTCATTGCGCAGGCGAAGGGATATAATAAAAAAGATGCAAGCCAGATAGCAGCACAATTGGCTGTTGAAAAATTAGGATTATAAGAGAACCAAAATGAATTGTGAAATGACATTCGGAATATTAGGAAGTGGAAGCTGGGGAACTGCAATAGCAAAGATTCTTACAGATAATGGACAACAGATCAATTGGTGGAACAGATCGGAAACGGCTATTTATCAATTTAAAAAAAGACAACACAATCCACATTATTTACA
>JBKJSZ010000104.1:0-3326 GCA_046593675.1 Ferruginibacter sp. | reverse complement strand
TTCTGCAACATCTGCAATGGGAAGATGATCACCAAATACAATAACTGCGTCTCCTTCTTCTGCTTCTATTCCAGTGATATCGAGAATGGTCATATCCATGCAAACATTTCCTATAACTGATGCACGTTTTCCATTCACGAGCATATATCCTTTTCCATTACTCAACGCTCTCGGATATCCATCTGCATAACCAACTCTTACTGTAGCAATTGTAACCGCTTTATCTAGAATTATTTTTCTGCTGTAACCAACAATTTCTCCCGCATTAATATGTTTGATCTGTGATATAGTTGTTTTCAAAGTGTTCACATTCATAATTCTTTTCTGAATGAATGTGTCACTGTCAACTCCATACAAACCAATTCCCAGTCTTATCATATCAAATTGAAATTCCGGATGACGATGAATGGCAGATGAATTGCCTACATGTTTTAGGAATGTATATCCGGTAACCTGTTGGATTTGTTCTGCCATTTCGGAAAAACTATTTGATTGTAGTTTTGTAAAATCATCATGTTCTTTATCGCCGCTGGCTGCCAGATGTGAGAATACGGATTTGATAATTAGCTGTTCAGATTCTGCCAGCAAGGAACATAATTTTTCTATATCAGCCTGCTCAAAACCAAGGCGATGCATGCCGGTATCCAACTTTATATGAACCGGGAATTTTTCTATTTTTTGAATTTGTAAATATTGCAGGAATTGATCTGTGATACCAAATGAATATAACTCCGGCTCCAGTGAATATTTTACCAGGTTATCAAATCCCGCGGCTTCCGTATTCATTACCATGATCGGCAAATTGATGCCTGCCTTTCTTAATTGAACACCTTCATCTGCATAGGCAACGGCTAAATAATGTACACCGGAATGCTGTAAAATATTGGCAATCTCAAAAGAACCGCTTCCATAACTGAAAGCTTTCACCATGGCCATCATCTTTACACCCGGACGTAATATTCCCCTAAAGAACCTGAGGTTATGCCGAAGTGCAGCCAGGTTTATCTCCATAACTGTTTCATGCGTTTTTTCCTCTAAAGCATAACTGATCTTTTCAAATCCAAATTTTCTTGCACCTTTTAAAAGTATGGTCTCATTACGGAAAGAAAGGTCTGCAATTCTTGAAATAAACTGATCGGTTCCTGAAAAAAACTGAGATGGAATTCCGCTGAATAAATAACCGTATGATGATATTTCAGGACCGACACCAATTAATTTCGAAATACGTTTTTCCAGAAGTATATGTGCTATTTCACTATATAATTCTTCCGGATTTTTACCTGACTCCAGAATATCACTGATAATTACCGTTCTATTCTGATGCTGTTGTTGCTGTTGTAAAAAATCGAGTGCCAGCATCAATGAAGTAATATCCGCACTATAACTGTCATTAATAAGAGAACAGTTATTCATTCCCTGCTTTAACTGCAAACGCATTTCCAACGGCTTCAGAGAATGCATTCTTTCTTCTATTATTTTTTCATCAATTTTTAAATATAATAAGATACACCAGCAATGAATGATATTTTCCAGCGATGCTGCATCTGTAAACGGAACTGTTATATTGATCTCTTTTCCCTGGTGCAACGCAATAATAATGGTTTGATTGCTGATTTTTTTTTCTGATAATATCTGTAACCACGAATTATTTTTCCGGCTCCAGGAAGCTTTGAAAAATAAATGATGTTTTTTTAATTTTGTAAATGCGTCAGAGATCAACACATCATCTTCATGATAAATTACCGTTTCACAATTTTTAAAAAGTTGAATTTTTTGGGATAATTTCTCTTCTATACTTTCGAATCCTGCACTATGTGCTTCTCCGAGATTTGTAAAAATACCAATGGTGGGAAGTATAATTTTTTCGAGTTTTTCCATTTCACCCATCAATGAAATGCCCGCTTCAAAAATGCCCATGTTGTGTCGTGCTGTCATTTGCCACACACTTAACGGAACGCCGATTTGTGAATTATAACTTTTAGGGCTTCTGATAACTTCAAAAATATCTGTCAGTAAATTGAATAACCACTCTTTAATTATGGTCTTTCCATTACTACCGGAAATACCTATCACAGGATAATTGAATCTTGAACGATGATATGTTGCTATCTGCTGTAATGCGTCAACCACATTTACTACCTGAATAAAATTGGCTTCTGGAAATAAACTTAATTGATCATGAGAAAAATTCTGGTCTGTAATAAAACAACGAACCCCTTTTTGGTACAATTGCTCCATAAAAATATCAGCATTACGATAAGGACTACTGATGGAAAAAAATAATGTTTTTTCTGCTATCAATAATTTACGGCTGTCCGTTAATATCAACTCTATCGTGCAATCATTTATTAATTGGACAGGTGTTGTTTTAAGGATGGATGCGATTGCAGAAAAGCGGTATGTTGCCATTTACTTTTTAATAGCGTTATTCTTTAAAAGTATTCTCAGAAGTACTTTCAATGGATTGACCTGTATTAAAGATCGAATATAAAATTGATCCGCCAATACAAACAACAATTACCATCAAAGAGGCCCAAACCGGAATGTGGAGCCATTTTTCCAGCAGCATTTTGGCACCAATAAATAACAGCACAATGGCAATTCCCTGTTGCAGGTAATCAAATTTATTTGCAGCACCTTGTAATAAAAAAAACAAACTTCTAAGGCCCAGCACAGCAAAAATGTTAGATGAATAGATCAGCAATTTTAAAGATGGGTCAGGAATGATAGAGAAAACCGCCGGAATAGAATCAATGGCAAAAACAATATCTATCAATCCCAGCATTACAACTACCATAGCAAGGTTAGTAAAATATATTTTATGATTAACCTTCATGATAAACTTCCCTTTAGGTTCTAAGTGAGTAGTGCGCATTATTTTTTTGAGAATTTTGTACGCCCAGTTTTTTTCAGGATTAAATTCTGCGGATTGATCTGCTTTAAACATATGTAAACCGGTATACAGCAGGAAAACTCCAAATACATACATGATCCAGCTGAACCTTGTGACGAGTTCACTTCCGATTGTTATAAAAATAATTCTGAAAACAATGGCCATTAAAATTCCTAATAATAAAACACGGGAATAATTTTGAGGCTTTACTTTAAAATAAGAGAAGATGATAATAAAAACAAAAATATTATCTATGGATAATGACCATTCCAGCAAATACGCCGATATATATTGTATGGCCTGCTGCTTACCGCTTTCATACCAGATAAAACCAAAAAATGCAAACGATAAGATAACCCAGAAAGTAGTTTGAATGGAAGCTTTTTTCCAACTGACCACTTCATTTTTTTTTGATAACAGGCCAAGATCGATT
>JBKJSZ010000308.1:0-5348 GCA_046593675.1 Ferruginibacter sp. | reverse complement strand
TAAAGCCATGCAGGACTCACAGTTGTTTAATAAAGAATTATACAGCCGCTTCTTTAGGAAATTGAGGCCCGTCGTACAAATCTTTTCAAAAAAATAAAACACCTTTTATGCAAACAGAAAACAGTCGCAGAAGATTTCTAAAAACAACATTGAAAGGTTCTGCCATCATTGGTATAAGTACTGCCGGAATGAGTGAAGTACTTTCTTCCTGCAGCGGATCAAAAAAAAACAATACGGTGCCTTCTTTCAAAACAGGATTTTCACAACAGCCTTTACCTTATAGTTATGATGCTTTAGAAAATATCATTGATGCAAAAACAATGGAAATCCATTATACAAAACATGCGGCTGCTTATTCTAAAAATTTGATAGAGGCTGCACAGACTGAAAATATTTCTTTGACGGATCCTTTGGAAAATGTATTGGCAAACATTTCTAAATATTCTGTAAAAATGCGCAACAATGCCGGCGGTCATTATAATCATGAAATGTTTTGGAAATGTATGCGCCCTTTACAAACAACGAATAATCCTGTTGGTCGCTCAGCCGATGCTATCACCAAAACTTTTGGTTCATTTGATAAATTCAAAAAAGAGTTTACCCTTGCAGGCACATCCAGATTTGGAAGTGGTTGGGCATGGTTATATGTTGAAAAGGGAATGCTTAAAACAGGAAGCACTGCCAACCAGGATAATCCATTAATGAAT
The DNA here is from genome assembly GCA_046593675.1 of Ferruginibacter sp. Classification (GTDB taxonomy): domain Bacteria; phylum Bacteroidota; class Bacteroidia; order Chitinophagales; family Chitinophagaceae; genus Ferruginibacter. The sequence goes on along the minus strand of JBKJSZ010000308.1, from coordinate 4,641 downwards.
ATCGTTGATATAAAAGGTTTCCCTTTATTAGGCTTAGATGTTTGGGAACATGCCTATTATCTGAAATACCAGAATAAGCGGGCAGATTATATACAGAACTGGTGGCAACTGGTAAACTGGGATTATGTTGAACAACGTTTTCTGGCCAGCGTATAACAACTTTAAACCAGTAATTTTATTTACTCATTTGTTGTTTACATTCGCTCATCATTTCACCCATCAAATAAATTACTATGCAGGTTTGGAAAGATTATCAGGAAGCCGGTAAAGAAAGGTTCCTGGAAGAATTATTGGAATTGTTACGCATCCCAAGTGTTAGTGCAAAAAGTGAACATAAAGACGATATGATCAAATGCGCTGAAGCGGTAAAAAAACGTTTATTGGAAGCCGGTGCAGACAAAGTAGAAATTTATCCTACAGAAGGGCATCCGCTGGTGTATGGTGAAAAAATAATTGATCCTGCAAAACCAACTGTACTTGTGTACGGGCATTATGATGTACAACCTGCAGAGCCTTTGGAATTATGGAAAAGCGGACCTTTTGATCCCACTATTATTGATGGAAAAATTTTCGCACGAGGAAGTTGCGATGATAAAGGACAGTTTTATATGCATGTAAAAGCATTGGAAACTTTGGTGAAAACAAATTCACTTACCAATAATATTAAATTTTGTATTGAAGGAGAAGAAGAAGTAGGTTCTCCCAACCTCGGCAAATTTGTAAAAGAACATACATCACTTTTAAAAGCAGATTGCGTTTTAATCAGTGACAGTGCCATGATCAGTTTAGATACACCCAGCATTGATATTGGCGTGAGAGGTTTGAGTTATATTGAAGTGGAAGTAACAGGACCCAATCGTGATCTTCATAGCGGCGTATATGGTGGTGCGGTGGCCAATCCAATTACGATACTTGCAAAAATGATCGCTTCTTTGCATGATGAAAATAATCACATAACCATTCCGGGATTTTATGATGATGTAGTAGTGGCTACAGAAGAAGAAAGAAAACTGATGGCATTGGCACCATTTGATGAAAAAGAATACCGCGAAGATCTTGGTGTGAAAGAATTGTGGGGAGAAAAAGGATTTACCACAAATGAAAGAACAGGCATTCGACCTACTTTGGAATTGAATGGCATCTGGGGCGGATATACAGGTGAAGGTGCAAAAACAGTTTTACCTTCTAAAGCGTATGCAAAAATTTCTGCCCGCTTAGTTCCTAACCAGCAATCAGATAAGATGACAGACATCCTGATTAATCACTTGCAAAAAATTGCACCGCCAAATGTTACGGTTAAAGCAAGTTTGCACCATGGCGGAGAACCTTATATGACGCCAATAGATAGCGTTGCTTATAAAGCTGCCTCTAAAGCGATGGAAACTACTTTTGGAAAATTACCTATTCCTGTTAGAGGTGGTGGAAGTATTCCGATCTGTGCCTTGTTTGAAAAAGAACTGGGAATTAAAATTGTATTTATGGGCTTTGGTCTAGACAGTGATAATCTTCACAGTCCGAATGAAAAATTCAATCTTGCCAATTATTATAAAGGCATTGAAACCATACCTTATTTTCATAAATATTTCAGTGAAATGATTTAAAATATATCTGTATGATAAAAAATCACTCTGAACGGAGTGATTTTTTTTATGCCATCTTTATTGGTTTTGTTTAACCGGAAGAATAATACTGAATTCAGAACCTTTACCTTCTATACTACTGGCGGTGATCATTCCCTTATGCTTCTCTACAATTTTTTTTGCAATGGCCAATCCTATTCCGGTTCCTTCAAATATATCCTTGGAGTGTAACCTCTCAAACAATGCGAAAATATTTTCTAAGAATTTTACATCAAAACCAATTCCGTTATCCATAATTTTTATGAGTACATAATTACCGTTTACATCATCCCGACTGTCAAAGGACCGATCCTGAATTTTCCTGCAGGTGATTTGGATTAATGGCTCGGTATCTTTGCGTGTAAATTTTAAAGCGTTACCCAATATATTTTGAAAAACCTGCCTGATTTGTCCTTTATTAACTTCGATTTCAGGAAGATGTTCCACTTGCAAATTGGCATTTTTTTCTTTTATAATCAATTCAAAATCTTCCCGTAATTCCGAAACTATATCATTGAGGTTTGTCCACTCAAGATTCAATTGGTTCGTAGAAAGTTTTGAATATTGCAGGATATCAACAATAAGATTTTTCATTCGGCTGGAAGAATCAATAATCTTTTTGAGGTATTTTTGAGAATCCGGAGCCATGTCATTTTTTTTCTCAGCAAGCAAAGAGGAAAATATCTGTATTTTTCTAAGAGGCTCCTGCAAATCATGTGAGGCAACGGATGCGAATTGTAGTAAATCCTGGTTACTCAATTCCAACGCTCTGTTAATTGACTCCAGTTGATGATAATTATTTTTTAATTCCTGCTGGGTAGCTTTCTGTGAAGTTAAATCGGTGATAATAACACTTAAAGAATCTCCTTCTTCCAATTGAATGGTTGCCAGCGACAATTGAACGCATTTTATTAATTTATCCGACAAAATATACACTTCCCCTTTGCCATCCTGTTTCCAACTTTTTTCGAATAATTTTTTAAAATCAGGGAGACTATCTTCGGAAATAAATTTAGAAAAATGATAGCCAATCACCTTGGACAATGGAACTTGTACCATGGTGGCAAATTGCGAATTAGAATATAAAATGATTCCTTTCGAATTTAAAGTTACAGCTCCTTCATTCATTTTTTCTATAAAAACACGATAGGTCTGATCTGCACTTTTTAAAGTAAAAAGCTGATGGCCATCCATATTATGCACTACCAACGCATCCACTTTTCCTGTACGTATGGCATCTATGGTTTCATTCGCTTCAGAAAGTTGAAATGTCAACTCTTCCAATTCTTTCTGAAGTTTTTCAAAATTTTTATATGTTACTTCATTATTAATCATTGTGATATTAAACCTAAACCACGTAAAACTTTATTAGTATCTGATAAATCTCCAATCATCCTGCGTTCGGGAGACGGATATTTTTTTATGAGCAAAGGCAAAGCCACTAACTGTTCCTGCTCGGCAATACTGCTCTGTTGATAAACATCTATTATCTCCAATAAATATCTACCGGGAATATATTCTTCACATATCATTTTAATATTATTGACTGCTCTTGTTGAATTTGGTGTAGCGCCCGTAATAAAAAGCCGCAGTACAAATTCCGTCTCTCCTCTTTCTTTTAATATCTCATCCTTTTTATACATGTATTTTATTTACAGCTCTTATATTGAGTCCTACCAAAACCTTATTTTCATCTGAAAGATCTCCAATAATTTTTCGTATGGGTACCGGAACTTTTCTTACAAGTGTGGGCACTGCAAAAATCTGATCGCCTTCTGCCAATTTAGGATTGACTAAAAGATCGATTATTTCAATTTTATATTCTCCTTTCAAATGTTCTTCACAATATTTTTTTAGATTATGCAATGCCGTTAAAGATTTCGGAGTATTGCCTGCTATATACAGCCTGAGTTCCCATTTGTATACAGTAGATTTATTTGTTTTTGCCATTGTTATCACTTTTAGATTGCCTATTATCCATTAATTGATTCCTGTTCTTTATCATTACTTCTCTTTTGATTTCTTCTTCTATGTAGGATTTATTCAACTCTTCCTGCAATGATTCGAATTCTTCACGCAACAATTCGATCTTATTTTCCAAAACTGTTCTTTTCCGGCTAATTGCTATATCTTTTCTTTCCATGGCATGTTTACGTAATACCTGTCCCGTTGTTTCAGATAATTGCTGGGTTTCCCGGGCAGATCCGGTAAGTACTCCTTCCGTACCCAGGTAAACATCTACAAGATCCAATCCTTTATCATTGATCACAAATTCACGCACCTGGTTTGAATGACGCATACCACGTGATTTCATAATATACATTCCCCTGTTTCTTTCACCATTCGATTCAATGTCTCTTACCAGTAACCAGGCATCCACTAAAGAAGAAACACCCTCATCTGTTTGTTCATTAACAATCGTATTTAAGGCAAGAGCAGTAAACATTACGCTAATTTGTTCCGCTTGTAAAAAATCGATCACGCGTATAAGCATGGATTTTACTTCTCCCAGTGTTCCTACTGTTACCAGATTTGTGATAGGGTCAAGTATAACTACGGAAGGCTTGAATTTTTTAATTTTTTTATGAATGTCTACTAAGTGCATTTCCAATCCGTGCAAGGTGGGGCGAGCGGCATGCATTTCCAATAAACCTGAGTTAATATGCTTTTTAAGATCTACACCAATAGAGTTCATATTCCGTAAAATCTGGGCAGGAGATTCTTCGAATGCGAAATATATACAACGTTCTTTTTGGTTACAGGTTTCATTTGCAAAAGAAGCAGCAATACTTGTTTTACCTGTACCCGCAGTTCCCGAAACAAGTATAGAACTTCCCTTGTAAAAACCTTTTCCTTCCAACATTTTATCTAATGCCGGAATGCCTGAGGATATTCGTTTGGTGGATACTTCATGATGTAATAGTAAGGAAGTAATGGGCAAAATTGAAATGCCTTCACTATCTATTAAAAATGGATATTCATTGGTTCCGTGTACAGATCCACGGTATTTAATAATTCGAAG
>JBKJSZ010000062.1:0-8573 GCA_046593675.1 Ferruginibacter sp. | reverse complement strand
TGTTTATAATTCAGGTTCGTGCTTATATTATTCCAGCTTATTTTATTTAGGGTAGATGAATTTAAACGGGAGAAAACATCACCATTTAATTTACTGAAAACATTTTGTGTGATAGGTCTTGGTCTTCCTTCAAATAAAAAACCATTCAATACAATTCCAAAAATATTATGCTTATTGGGTTCATAATCGAGCCCTAACTTAAGCATATAATTATTGTTTTTTGCACGAAATAAAGTAGTAAAATTATTGATGCTGTCTATTTTTACACTGTTGCGATAATAATTGCTGGTAACATCAAATACACTTCTTCCTTCTCTGTAATTATACACTGCATTTCCAAAAAAGTTGAACTTATCTTTTTTGTAATTATAATTTAATGTTATGGTTGGCTTATGCATCAACTCCGTTTTGTTCATGTAATTAAACAATCCCATTGTTGTTCCTACAGATATACTTCCGTTAGAGCCTTTGATCTTTGTTTTTTTAGTCTTGATGTTGATCACGCCTGAATTGCCGGCTGCATCAAATTTAGAAGAAGGGTTGGTCATGATCTCAATCTGATCTATAGCGGATGCCGGAAGATTTTTTAAAACATTTGCAAGATCAGCGCCTGATAAATACGTTTGTTTTCCATCCATCATTACCATCACACCTTGCTTCCCTTTGAGACTGATATTTCCATCATTGTCTATGGTAATACCGGGTGATTTTTCCAGAACTTCCATGGCCGTAGCACCTGCATTGGATGGCGATGCGTCTACATTCACCACCAGTTTATCTATTTTTTGTTCAATATATGGTTTTGTGGATGTAACGGTTACACCCTGTAACGATTTATCTATCATCACCAGGGAAATTTTTCTTTGATTTTCGCCGGGATGAACGTTTGTAATTTTTTGTGTTTTATAGTTAACGCAGGATAGTACAAGTTCATAACTTCCTTCCGCGATTTGTTCAAAAGAAAATTCACCTTTTACATCTGTAACAGCCGATTTAATAATTTTATCACTTGACTGTAAAATTACAGTTGCAGATAGAACAGCTTCCCCTTTATCATTGGTAATTTTTCCTGAAATGTTGGTCTGCGCCTGAGTAGAAGAAAGCAAGAACAGGCTTAAAAGTATAAATAAAATTTTCATGGCTACATTTTATATTCAGCCGTGAAATTGTATAAATAAAATGAAAGAGAAGAAGAGGAATGGATGAAGGGAAAATAAAAATTACGACAGGAAAATTTACACATAGATGCGGAAACTTCCTGTCGTAACAATACCATTAGAATTCTATTTTGCTGCTTCTACATTGCCCCAGTTTTCTCCACGTTTAATGCGAAGGATCTGGGTATCGGTCACTTTAAATTTTGCAACCAATTGTTTAATAGGTTTGCCCTGGTTCAACATTTTCTTCAGTTGCTGAACTTTTGTAGTATTAAGTTTGGTGGTAGAAGAGGGACGTTGACGATTTTCTCTTCTCAACCTTTTTTCTTCTATAACGTGTGGACTTTTCTGCTGATGCTTATAATTTTCTTCTGGCGTCATCCACTTAAGGTTGCCGGTTTTATTATTGACTTTATTGAAGTCCATATGTGCTACAACCGTTTTGGATGCAGCAGGTTTTGGAAGAAAATATTCAGCGACAATTCTATGCACTAATTTTTGAAAATAGATCACGCGTAATTTTGCATCAGAGGCAAATTTATCAGCCATTTTACTTTTTAAAGCAGCCAGTTGATCCTGAACTTCTTTGATTTCTGATTTTTTGGCTTTCGCTTCCGTAAGCTTTTTGATTTTACGAGATAAAGTGGCGGCACTTTTCTGCATATTGTCAAAAGATTTTTGAACGGCAGCATCTCTGTCCTTAAAAAATTTAAGGCGAATGATTTTATAGCCATTCACAAAGGAACCGGCTAATAACTCTTTATCAAAAAACTTGTTCGTACTTCTGAGACGGCCGAAATTAGAAACTTCTAATACGTACTTGTTGGTGAATTTGAAGTCAAAATTTACTTTTTTCCACTTTTCACCTGCGAAATCTTTTGTCATTTTAAAACATTTTAAGTTAGGATGAAGGGTAGGATTAATTCTGACTGATTGTTAGTTTGGGCAAAAGGTACAAAAAATAGATTACATAAGATCCAAAGCCAATGCGAAGAAAGTTACATTGAACGGAAGAACCATCGAACAATATCCTCCGGCAACTGCGTATACGCCAAAGAAAGCAACTATGGAAATTAAAAATAACACCCAATAAACGCTTCTTGATTTTTTTGCTGTTTCCATTCTAAAAAATATTTGTGCAAATATAAGGTTTGATCGCAATTTAATGGCTTATTACAAAAAATCTGCTATTTGTAGTCCTATAATGATTTCTCTTAGTAATATTACTATATGAAACTTCATTTTACATGCAGCTATGCCTCCAGTTTTGGAGAAAATATATTAATTCGTTTTCAATCGGATCAAACGACCGCTGGTATTGACTTTCCAATGGTTTACATAAATGAAAAAACATGGGGTTTGGAGCTGGAACGTGATGAATTGCCTTCTTTATCCACCATAATTTATGATATTTTAGTTAGGAAAGACAACGACAGGGTATTGGCTGAACAAAGAAAAATTAATCTTGAAAACAGTAGCTCTGAACATATTTTCATCTTTGATGAACCTCAGTGGATGTCTTTTCCATCTATTGCCAAAGGCCTTATTACAGAATTTCTGCCAAATTATAGTTCTAAAAAGCACGATGACAAAAACCCCGATTTCATCCTATCCATTCAACTACCTGACATGCATCCGGATCATGTTCCGTGTGTAACCGGATCTATAAAAAAATTGGGCAATTGGAAAGGTAAGCCAGCGCTTTTTCACCAAAAAAATAATGAATGGATATTGAAATTGAAAATGGGTAAAGAAAAATTTCCTGTAGAATTTAAAATAGGTATTTATGATAAGAAGCTAAAGGAAATAATCCATTGGGAAAGCGGTGATAACAGAGTGTTACAATCTGCTCCGCAACAACAGGAAAGCCTTATATGGCATGCAGTTCCTGATATACAGATTGCATTGTGGAAAGGTACGGGTATTAATGTGCCGTTGACTTCATTGCTAACAGAAAAAACATGGGGTTCCGGAGATTTCACTTCTTTGAAAGTATTAGGAAACTGGTGTAAGAAAAGTCATATTAACATGATTCAATTACTGCCGTTGTATGATACTACTGCCAATTTTACCAATGCAGATTCCTATCCTTATTCGCCGATATCCGCCTTTGCGATGCATCCGGTTTTCCTGGATGTACATCATCTGGTTCATTTGTATGACGTGGACATTTCCGAAGATTTCATAGAAAAAATTAAGGAATTGAATTCCGCTTCTGAATTTCACATCAATGAGGTTTTAGAATTGAAACTCGATGTGTTGCGGATTATTTTTGAAGAAGTAAAAACAATATTTAAAGATGATTTTGGATGGTTTACTTTTTTTGATATGAATCGTGAGTGGCTGCAGCCTTATGCGGCATTTTCCTATTTGCGGGATACCTATAAAACCGCTGATTTCCATAAATGGGAAACATGGAAAGTGTATGATGAAACTGAAGTAGAAGAATTAGTTAGTCGTGAAAGTATAGCTTATGAAGAAATTTGTTTTTATTATTTCCTGCAGTATAATCTGCATCTTCAATTAGCAGAAGCGAAAGAGTATCTGAATAAAAAAGGAATTATTTTGAAAGGAGATCTTCCTATCGGCATTGGAAGAAGCAGTGTAGATACCTGGATGTTTCCGCAATTATTTAATCTTGACAAAAATGCCGGCGCACCACCTGATGCATTTACGCAACTGGGCCAGAACTGGAAATTTCCAACTTATAACTGGAAAGCTATGGAAGCAGAAGATTATGCATGGTTCAGAAGAAGATTACAACACCTGGAGATATATTTTAACGCATTACGCATAGATCATATTATAGGATTATTCAGAATATGGAGCATTCCTGTTGATCAGGTTGATGGACGGTTAGGAATTTTTGAGCCGGCTAATGGCTATTCCCTTCAAGAATTACGGGACCATAATATACACATGTCCATTGAAAGACTTACACAACCTTATGGAGAAGGACAGGATATTATATTGTTAGAAAAAAATCAGCAGTTTCATTTTCGGATCGATATGCAGCAAACCAGTAGTTTCAAATCATTACATGAAAATGAGCAACAACTATTGAACAATTTACACTATCAGTATTTCAGCACCCGGCAAAACGATCTGTGGAATAACAATGGTGTTCAAACCATTCAGGCATTGCAGCAATGTACCCGAATGTTGTTGTGTGCAGAAGACCTGGGAATGGTGCCGGCCATGGTGGAATCGGTTTTAGATAAAAATAAAATACTGTGTTTACGGGTGGAAAGAATGCCAGTAAATCATGAAAAGTTTTTCTCACCTGCAAAAGCTCCGTATTTATCAGTGGTAACCCCTTCCACACACGACATGAGTACATTGCGGCAATGGTGGACGGAGCCGGAAGCTCCGGTACAATGGTATTATAATTTCGAGTTATTGCAGGAAGGATTGGCTCCTGCGGAATTAAATAGAGAAACTGCACAACTTATTATACAAAATCATTTGCATTCACCTGCTATGTTTTCCGTTTTTTTATTGCAGGATATATTAGCTATGGATGACAAACTAAAAAACCATAATCTTCATAAAGAAAGAATAAACGATCCGGCATTTGGAGATTTCGAATGGAGTTATCGAATGCATATTTCATTAGAAAATTTACTTCAGGCAAAAGCATTTACAAAAGAGCTTAAAAAGATGATCAAATCATCGGGTAGAAAATAAATGAAAATAGCATACAAAAAATTTGAACTTCCGTTTGCACATCCTTTTACCATTTCGAAAGGCACAAAAACACATCAGCCTACATTAATTGTACAACTGGATTATTTTGGAGTATTCGGTTATGGTGAAGCTCCGGCAATTGCTTATTATAATATTCCTGTTGAAAAAATGATCGAGGATATTGAGGCGAAAAAAAAATTAATAGAACAGTTTTCTTTTCATGATCCAGAACGTTACTGGCATTATCTACACCATCTTTTTCCACAAAATCCATTTTTAGTTTGCGCACTGGATATGGCCGGTTGGGATATTTATGGGAAAATGAAACGTAAACCTTTATACCAATGCTGGAGCTTGGATACTTCATTGTCACCCGTTACAGATTATACAATTGCCATTGATACACCAGAAATAATGATCCGTAAAATCAAAGAAAAACTATGGCCGGTTTATAAAATTAAAATGGGATTTGAAGGTGACGTAGAAACCCTTACGGCTTTACGCAAAGAAACCAATGCGATATTCAGGGTTGATGTAAATGCCGCGTGGACATTAGACATGGCCCTTCTGAAAATTCCCATATTGAAAGATCTTGGAGTAGAATTGGTGGAACAGCCTTTGGCAAAAGATGATTGGGCCGGAATGAAACATTTATTTGATTGGTCGCCACTTCCCATTTTTGCCGATGAATCGTGTGTTGCAGAGTCAGATGTTTTACTTTGCCACAAACACTTCCATGGAATAAATATTAAACTTACCAAATGCAGCGGTATTACTCCGGCGAAACGGATGATCCATAAAGCACGTGAATTAGAAATGCGTTTGATGTTGGGTTGTATGAATGAAAGTTCCGTAGGTTCCGCTGCTATTGCACATCTTTCACCTTTAGTAGATTATTTGGATGTGGATGGCCCTTTATTATTGAATGAAGATCTTGCTGAAGGAATAAGCTATAATTACGGAAAACTGGTTTTTAATAATAATCCGGGTTTAGGTATTCAAATGCTTCAGTCTATTTCATAAACATCCTCACTAACTTTTCTTTTTTACCGTAAGGAGGATAACGGAATGGAATATCCAGCCACGTTGAAGTTTTCAACATTCCTTTTGTGTGTGTAAATGTGTCAAATGAGAATTTTCCATGATAATTTCCAGACCCGCTCGTACCAATACCACCGAATGGAATAGATGGGTTGCTTAAATGCATGAGCGTATCATTCACACAACCGGAACCAAATCGAATATTTTCAATAATAAATTTTTCATTTTTTTTACTGCCTGTAAAAATATAAAGTGCCAGCGGGTATGCATTTTTATTAACCAGTGATGGTACATCTGTGATATTCTGATAAGTCAGTACTGGTAATACAGGACCAAAAATTTCTTGCTGCATGATTTCATCCTCCCACGTAATGTTATCCAGTAAAGTAGGGCTGATATACAATTCTGAAAGATCTGTTTCACCCCCAAAAATTATTTTTCCATTTTTAAAAAAATCCGAAACGGTATTAAATCTTTTCGCATTGATTATTCGTGGATAATCCGAACTTTTTTTAGGGTCATCACCATAAAATTTTAGTACAGCTTCTTTAATTAAATCACACAATTTATTTTTTACCGTATGGTGAACAAGAATATAATCAGGTGCAACACAGGTTTGTCCGGCATTAATAAATTTACCCCAGACAATTCTTTTCGCCGCAATCTTTAAATTAGCCGTTTCATCTACAATACAAGGTGATTTTCCGCCTAATTCGAGGGTGACGGGCGTTAAATGTTTTGCGGCCATGGCCATGATCTTCTTGCCAACCGCTACGCTTCCGGTAAAGAAAACATGGTTAAATGGAAACTCCATTAGTTGTGGAACCACTGTTGCACCTTCTCCATTAATTACTGTAATATATTTTTTGTCAAAAGTTTCATTGATAAGTTCTTCAATTACCTTACAGATATGTGGTGTTTCTTCTGATGGTTTTAAAATAGTACAATTTCCTCCTGCGATAGAACCAACGAGCGGAGCCAATATTAATTGTAAAGGATAATTCCAGGGTGCAATAATCAGTGTAATACCTAAAGGGTCTTTATAAATTTTACTGCTCGATGGTTGAGCAATCATTGGAGTAGATACGGTTTCAGGTTGCATCCATTCCTTTAAATGTTGTAACGTATAATTGATCTCTTCATACACAAAACCTATTTCGGTTGTATACGTTTCCATCGCTGATTTATGTAAATCCTTTGACAATGCTTGTACAATATCAGCCTCCTTTCTTTTGATTGCTTTTTTTAGTTCAAGTAATTGTTTTTTTCTGAAAGAATATGATTTAGTATTTCCATTATGGTAATATGTGTTAAGCGAATTGAAAATTTGTTGGAAGTCCATATTTAAAGGTAAATTCAAATATTATCTTATTGAACTAAAGTAAAGATCATTCTTAAAATAATTTTACATTCAATTCTGATTCAAAAAATTAACGATTTTCGCAACATGACGCCAGAAAGAAGTGAAAGGCTTACAAATGTTTTAAATAAACGGCAACCAAATCTTACCATTGTATTGGAAAATGTTTCTGATCCGCATAACATATCTGCCGTTATGAGAACATGTGATGCGGTTGGTGTACAGGATATTTATATATTAAATACCATAATCGGGAAGCATAAAAAATGGGGCGCAAAAAGTTCATCTAGTGCAGCGAAATGGTTAACTGTTCACCAGTTTGACGAGGTAACATTGTGCATGAAGGAACTCAGGGAAAAGTATGATAAAATTTATTCAACACATTTATCAAAAGATGCGGTTGGATTATATGATATGGATCTTACAGCTTCTGTTGCTTTAGTTTTTGGAAATGAACATAGTGGCGTGAGTGAAGAACTGATGCATTTGGTGGATGGAAATTTTATTATACCACAGGTTGGAATCATAAAAAGTTTAAATATTTCAGTTGCGTGTGCAGTCACTTTATACGAAGCACATCGCCAGAAATTACTTGCCGGGCAGTATCATTCCCCTGCTTTATCGGGCGAAAGGATGTCTGAATTAAAAAATGAATGGGGATTTTTAGAAGAAGATTAATCCACATACCGGGAATTTATCGCCCTTAATTATTGAAGAGATAGAAATCTCCTCTTTAAAATGCAAAACATTGATTCATATAATGTTGTGGCATATATTTTGACTTTTGCGTAGGAAACAGCTTAAATTATGCTATTATATCGTGCTATAAGTTTTGTAGCCTTAGCGTTGATTTTATTACAGTCGTGTAATTCTTCACAAAAGAAATCAAAATTTCCGGATTCAGATTTATACAACTTATCTAATCCTAAAGTGTTAAAACTTTCTGAGGAATTAAACGAAATTTCAGGTATTGTTTATTATCCAAAAGATACCAGTGTGTTTGCCATTATTGATGAAGATGGAATGTTGTATAAAATTTCGCTGAATCATCCTGACAAGATGCGTTCGTGGAGATTTGATAAAAAAAGAGATTACGAAGATTTAATACTGATTGACACTACTTTTTATGTACTGGTTAGTAGCGGAGATATTGTAAAGGTTAATTTTGCAGGAGATAAACTTTCATCTACCAAAATCGAACTTTCCAGTGCCTCCAAAAATCAAAACGAATTTGAATCGATGTTTCTGGATTCAGGTAAAATAATTATTTTATGTAAAAGTTGTGATGCCGATACAAAAAATCAATCTACTATGTATGCCTGTAATCC
>JBKJSZ010000100.1:0-3272 GCA_046593675.1 Ferruginibacter sp. | reverse complement strand
TTCGAACGGATATATTTCAGCAGAGGCAGTGATGAAAAAATTTATCGTGAAAGAATTGCACTTGGATACAACTTAAGTTCCACTGTTCTTAAAGCAATTGACTATGATTTGCGCAATACCATTTTTTCTTTCATTCCTAACACCGCTGAAATTGCATTTTATGGTTTAATAAAAGGTGCAGAAGATTATCTGAATAATATAAAAATAGAACGGATATTAAGTTGGGGTAAAGATTTTGATCCGGAGAAATTGTCGGAAATGATTTATAGAAAAGTGCGCATTGAAAAAATTGCCAACAAAGATGTAAAGTTGCGAACTTTCATTACGGAAGATTCCAGCCGCGACGAAATGGTGCAGCACGTGTATGATATTACGTATGGAACAGTAAGGGCAGAACTAGATACCCTTGTTGTAATTGATGATAGTATTGTGCGTGGCACCACTTTGAAAGAAAGCATCATTCGTATGCTTGGCAGATTAAAACCTAAAAGAATTATTGTAGTTTCTTCCGCTCCGCAAATAAGATATCCGGATTGTTATGGCATTGATATGAGTAAGCTGGGCGATTTTGTTGCCTTTCGTGCAGCCGTTGAATTATTGAATGAAAGTTCTCAAACAGAACTACTGCATACATTATTGCAGCAATGTAAAACATTAGAAAAAAATGGAACACTTGATTCTGAGAATATAGTGAGAAGTGTTTATAAACCTTTTACAACAGATGAAATTTCAGAAAAAATAGCTCAGTTAATTACACCAAAAGATGTAAAGATTCCTGTTGATGTAATTTATCAGACCATTGAAACTTTACACGAATCTTGTCCAAATAATAAAGGTGATTGGTATTTTACTGGCAATTATCCCACAACCGGCGGAAACAGGGTTTGCAATAAAGCTTTTATGAATTATATGGAAGGTAAAAACGTTAGAGGCTATTGATCATTTAAAAATATCATTCAACATTCCCGCCAGGTGTATTCCACCTTTTAATAATTGATCATTTAAGGTGCTTATATATTTGAAGTTGTAGTTATAAGTCAGTTTATCATCAGGCTTCACATCAGCATAAATTTTTTCTGCTATCTGATAAGAATTAAATAATACTTCCCGCAACGTTTCTTTTTGCAATATTTTTCTATCTGCAGATGTAGAAAAATTTATGGAGTGTACATATTCCATATAACTCAATTGCTGAAAATTGATCAGCTTTTCATCCCAGATCTGATGAAGATTTACATTGTCTCCAAACCATGTTAACTTAATATTGTTTCCACCTCTGTCTTCTAATCTTCCAACGTGCAAAGGTTGATGAATATCACCCACTACATGAATCAGTAATTTCAGATATTCTGCTTTCGTTTTATTTTCCAGCACCTGATTTTTTAATTGCTGTTGGAGAAATATAATTTTTGTGTAAGCATTCATTGAAGTGTCGGTTTCCAATTTTAAAATGAACGCGTCTTTATCTAATCCTGATGGAATATTTACATAATGCCATGGACTTAAAAAATTATACGACGGATCAGATTTAATAAAGTCTGCCCAGTTACTGCTCATAGCTATAGACTCATTTCCTAAAATGGCTGCAATATGCCTCTTGGCTTTTGATGTTAAGTAGGAATTTGCAATTTCCCCAACAATTCTATGTCCTAAAGCTCCCCAGGCAAAACAACATTGATAAAATATTAAACAAGCACACGAAACAAATAATTTCTTTAACATTTTGCTTTTTTAACGAAGTGAATTCTTAAATCTACAAACATATTTTTACAATCAAGGTATAATGGCACGATATTACACCTTTGTAAAAAACATTTATATGAAAAAGATATACTTCATTTTAATTCTATTAGTTGCAGGAACTTCTTTCGCTTCTGCCCAGGGTAAATCCGGTAAAAATAAAATTAAGAAAGAACATCACCAGGAAACTGTGTACAATAATAATGAACAAGGAAATGATGATCGTGATGATGAACGTGGAAAATCCAAACAAAATAATAAAAACGGTAAATATTCTAAAAATCAGCCAACAAAAGTTACAGCCGCTTTTCAAAGAGATTATCCCAATGCCACCAATGTAGTGTGGAGTAAGTATAGAGGCGATTGGACAGCAACTTTTGGTAATGGTATTTTCAGATCTACAGCCGTATATCATGCAAATGGTGAGCGCCGTGATACAAGAACCATTATCCGCAGAAAAAATATTCAGGGTGATGTTTCAATATGGGATCAGATATTTCGCAAAAACCAATTACAACAAAATAACATTATACAGATTGAGCAGCCTAATTCAACAAACGTAATCTACCGCCTGATGAATGCCGCCGGAACTGCATTGTTTTTTAATCAATCAGGGCAACAAGTAAATTATAATTATTAATGGATGTATTATCTTTCGGCAAAGCTGAAATATGAAAACATTATTGATGGTTCGTCATGCTAAAAGCAGTTGGTCAACAGGAGTGGATGATTTTAACAGGCCATTAAATGAACGTGGTAAAAAAGATGCTCCGGCAATGGGAAAAAGGTTGCTTGACAAAAATATTCAACTGGATATTTTGGTTAGCAGCCCAGCCAAAAGAGCTTTTACAACCTGCGCACTTTTTGCTAATGAGTTACAATATAATGTTGATAAAATTGAGATAATTCCGGAGTTGTATCATGCGCCGGTAACCACTTTTGTTAAGGTAATAACACATCTTAATGATTCATTTACATCAGCCGCCATCTTTTCTCATAACCCCGGAATAACAGAGTTTGTAAACACATTAATAGAAGAGGTAACCATTGATAACATGCCAACGTCTGGCATTTTCGCAGTAACGTCTTCATCTCAAAACTGGAGTTCATTTTTTAAATTTGAACTCCGGTTTTTGTTTTTTGATTATCCAAAACTTCATTGATCAGATCTCTTTATAAAAATAAACAGCGGTATCAATTGGATTATGATAATATGCCGGCGTGATTATATATTTATTCGCTTTGTATAAATTCATGGCGGAACTCATCGTATTTAACGTATCTAACCGGATGGCTTTATAGCCGCATTGCCTCGCTAATTTTTCTGCCTCCACCAACAAATTTGTGGCAATCCCCTTTTTCTGAAAAGTGGGTTTTACAAAAAGCCTTTTCATTTCTGCGGTAACAACATCCAATTTTCTGATTCCTACACAACCCACAAAATCATTATTTTCTTTACAGAGTATAATTCCACCTTCCGGAAAAACATACATTTTTTTTAAGTCAGCCAGCTCTTTTTCTACATTTTGAAA